>CAWUOD010000366.1:0-4132 GCA_963923115.1 uncultured Singulisphaera sp. | reverse complement strand
CGAAATCCCGCGACCGACCATACCTGGGCAGCGTCGGCCTCATCGTTTCGCGTCGTGAAAAGTTCCATTCGCAGGCCGGGATCCCCGCATCCCGCGGCCCGGGCTATTTCGTTGTAAACTTCGATGATCGGATAAGGGCGAAGTTTTCCCGACTGATCCCTTTTGGGCTCGATGGCGTCGCTGAGAAGGAATCTTCTCCCATGCAAAGCCTGCCCGATCCGTTTTTTTGCGCCGGAAAAATACGCGGCAAGGGCCGTCCGCATCGAATTGGAAAGAAGAACCGCAAGATCCGGCGATCCGCCCAAATCCTTGTGGATTTTTCGCCCAAGGGAAAAGGGCTCGACGATTTTTGAAATTCCGCTTCTGGTGCCCGAGGCAATCGTCCCATCGGTCCAGGGGGATCCCTGAAGGGCGTTCAATACGCCAGGTTTGGCCACCCAGGAGATCCTTGAGTTGGCGAAGCGTTCACGAATGGCCCGAATCGCTGGTGTGGCCATCACCGCGTCCCCGATCCATCCCGGCAGGAAAACCACCACCCGCTCCGCCACTTGATCGCCCCTTTGCCCTTGGTGATGAAACAAATCCCCGTCAATCCCTGGAAGCTATTCGACTCATGCTGTCAGGCCGCCTCGGAAAGTTTCCCGGGTGGCGCATCCATGCCCGTTTGGAGTTTTTCCAGAGCCTTTGTCGTGCTCATGCCCGCTTCAAGGCTCGCAAGATGGACCCGACCGCCAAGGCCCTCCACGAAATCGCCCCCAACAACATCTTCACGGCTATAATCGGCGCCTTTTACCAGCACATCGGGGCGGACCCGGCGGATGAGGGCCAGGGGCGTCGATTCGCCAAACACGGTGACAAGGTCAACCGCCTCAAGCCCCGCCAAAACCGCGGCCCGGGCCCATTCGGGGTGGACCGGACGGGTCGGCCCCTTCAATGCGCGAACGGAAGCATCGCTGTTGAGCCCCACGACAAGGAAGTCGCCTTGCCTGCGGGCTTCACCCAGATAGTTCACATGTCCGGCATGTAGGACATCGAAGCAGCCGTTGGTGAAAACAATTCGTCGGCCCAGTCGCCTTGCCTCTCCGATCCGTGCCTCAATCTCGTCGCCCAAGGCAATCTTGCCATGCGGTGTGTCGGGCCGGTGGGATGTGGCGGCGCCAACCTGGAGATCGTTGAGAATCTCGTCGATTGTGACGGGTTGAACCCCGATTTTTTCCACCTCAAGCCCACCCGCCACATTGGCGAGCTGGATGGCGGGAGCGAAATCCGCGCCTGTGGCCAGGACCATTCCCAGGACGGCCATGACCATATCGCCGGCGCCGGTGATGTCGTATACCTGCCTTGGGCGGGTTGGGAAAATGTGAGCCCTTCCATCCCGTCGAACAAGGGCCATTCCATCCCGGTCAAGGGTGACGATGCCGACATCAAGATCAAAATTCTCAAGGAGCTCGCGCCCGGCGACAAGGGCCTGATCGTTTGTGTCGAGCGTTCGCCCGACATTCAGACCGGCCTCGAGCCGGTTGGGTGTGAGGCTGCTTGAGCCTTTGTATTTGGTCCAGTCGCCTCCGCGGATCGGATCGGCCAAAACGGGGATTCCCCTGCGACGGGCCTCCCGGATCAGTGGAACAAGCAGTCCCGGAGTGCAAACACCCTTGTCATAATCGCTGATCAATACGCATCCGGTGCCATCAAGCCGTTCGAGTGCCGATTGCAAAAGCCGAAGTTCGATTTCCTTGTTGACGGGCTTTTTGTCTTCGTAGTCGACCCGGATCATCTGTTGGGGATGACGATGTTGGGCCCGGCCTATGTAGCGTTCCTTCACGGTTGTTGGCCTGGATGGGTCGGCGATCACCGTCTCATGACGGATCCCCAATTCATCCAGGATGGCGCGTACTCGTGGGGCTTGGGTGTCCGAACCGGTGACGCCGCAAAGATCGACACTTGCCCCCAGGGCGGCCAAAAGCGTCGCAACGCTCGAGGCGCCGCCTAGCCGCTCCTCGCACCTGTCCGCCTGAAGGAGGATCACAGGAGCCTCCTGGCTTATGCGCGCGGCGTCACCCCAGACATAGCGATCAAGCATCAGATCGCCGACAACAAGGATCCTGGGATTGCCCAGCCCTTGCGCGAGGATCGAAAGTTCACTCAGTCCCGCCGCTCCGGAGTCGGTTGGTGTGGTCATGCCGCGCTCCTGTCCTTGCCATGGTTGCCAGGTTGGTTGTTCGCAAGTTTTTGCCGGGCCCAGTTGATGGCAGGGTACATCAGGGGCAAAAGAATCTCATGATGGCCGGTGAGCTCGATGCCTTCGGAGGCGGGGCGCTGGAGGACATTGACCAAACTTCGATATTTGGACTCTTTATCAAGGTTAATGGCGATCAGCCCCGAGATATCGTGGCCAAAATTGCGCGCCACGCTGACCGCCTTGAGGAAAACCTCCGGCATGATCACCGCGCTGCCAATGTTCCACCAGACCCCGTTTTTCATCGAGGCGACCACCGAACAAAGTCGGCGGAAGTCGACATGGGACGCCTCGCCCAGGTCGGCCCCGCCCACATGGGGGTGCATATGGACAATGTCGGTTCCCATCGCGACATGGATAGTGCAGGGGAGTCCAAGCCTTCTGGCCGCGAGAACAACGCTGGCTTCAGGATTGGTGAGGCAGCCCCGATTTGCCTTGTCCAAAAGGATGTCGCCAAGAGCCCGGCCCAACCCCCGCTGATCAGTCGCGCCGTTTTTCGCCGCGATCGAATAGGCGTCGGCGACCTCACGGGCCATTCCAAAACGGCCTGCCAGGAGGGCCGCGCCCACATCCTCGGAAGTCTTACCCGCGAGTGCCAGCTCATAGTCGTGGATTGCCGCCGCCCCGTTCATGGCCAAGGCCCCGACAACGCCCTCCTCCATCAGACGGATGAGGTAAGGCGCGCAACCGGTTTTGATCACATGGCCGCCAATGGCGGCGACGACAGTGGTTTTGGCCTCGGCGGCTGTCGCCAGCACGGTCGCGGCACGCTTGATCCACTTGCCGGCAAGTTGGTTGGGCAACGATTCCAGCCAGTCACCAATGGTCGCGGCCGGGGAAAGAGGCCGTCCCAAATCCTCAACAAATACCTTGCTGGGCCGTGATTCAAGATCGTATGTCTTGAGTCCGGTCAGGTCGAAGGCGGGATAACTCTCCTCTTGATGGCGCATCATGGTCCTCAGACGGCACTCAGGGCTTTTGGATGGATTCGGGGATTTCCCAAATCCCTATTTTCTATATCCGTATGGGGGGCATTATTGCTGGTGTTGAGGGCCATTTCAGGCCCTGGAAGGGTCGAAGGGGAGGGGACAGGCTCAAAGCCCATCGGGTCCGCACCACCAAGTCCCTTGCGATCAATCAGGGCCAAAAACCGTTCGCCACCCTGCGTCAGTCTGATACCAATGCGAAGCGCCAAAAGTTTGCGCGAGCCAAGCTCGCCCACTCGCAGTTTCACAAGGTCTTTTTGGGTGGTTGCAATCCAGGTGCCTTGCGGAAGTGATTCGGCCCAGCTTTCCAGGGCGGAAACATCTTCCGCGGTGTAGGCATGGTGATCGGGAAACCTTTTCAGATCGCAAACCTTGAGGCCCAGCCTTTCGAGGCTTGCCTGAAAGCCTTCCGGGTTTCCAATTCCGCAAAATGCCGCCACCGGACCTTCCGGATGATCAGTAAGATCCAAAGGTTCGCCTGGAAGATAACCGTCCATCCAGCCTTTAGGTTCGTGGATGGACCAGGCAATCACCGCTTTGGGGCAAAGACGGCCGAGTTGTTTTTGGAGATTTTCCAGGTGGCAAGATTCCACCAGATCGCACCGTGTGAGGAGAATGGCGTCGGCCCTTCGAAGACCGGCTTTGGGTTCGCGCAAAAGCCCCGCGGGGAGCAGCCAATCTCCGCCAAAAGGTTCGGTTGCATCAATCAAAACAATTTCCAGATCCCGGAACAGTGGGAGATGCTGCATTCCATCATCCAGCAAAATCACCTCGGAATCGAGTTCATCGATGGCGATATGGCCGGTTAGGACACGGTCAGCCCCTTGAAGGTGGGGAACATCAGGAAGGTTCTCTTCAAGGACTTGAGCTTCGTCGTTGGGTTGTCCATTCTTCGACCCATAGCCACGGC
>CAWUOD010000365.1:0-4133 GCA_963923115.1 uncultured Singulisphaera sp. | reverse complement strand
TCTTTGGCCTTGACCCAATTGGACAAATCGTTATCCTCCGCCCTCGTGGTTGGAACCAACTCGTGGCCGCTAAAAAAGGCCACCAGCCAAGGGTTTGGGCCAGGAATTGGCCCAAATATGAGGTGGGGAGCCCGGATGCCGGACCAGGAAACGACAGTGGGTGAACTTCGCGACAAATGGCGCAAGTTTGTCTCCGATCGCGATTGGAACCGGTTTCATTCCGCCAAGAATCTTTCCATGGCCATCGCCGCCGAAGCGGCGGAGCTTGTGGAGCTGTTTCTTTGGGTGGAAGGTCCGGAATCCAACGACATGGCGCGGGGGGAGAGGCTTGCTGCCACCCGGGACGAAGTTGCGGATATTGCCGGTGCGCTTTTGGCGTTTTGCAACGCCATGGACATCGACCTCAGCGACGCGATCGCCAATAAAATGGCGAAAAACGAGCGCAAATATCCCGCGAACACCTTCCGGGGGCGCTGGAGGCTCAATGCCCCGTCGGAACCGGGAGTGGGGTCCCTTCGGGATTCCTCGAATCCGGCGCCAAACGCGGGAGATGGGGATCCCGTCTTGGAAGAAACATAACCATAAAAATCGGCACATTCGGAATTTTCGCCACGAACACTCAAGCGAAAGATCCGATTGGCCGATGGAGTGATTGTGGGAGAGTCCGCCTTAAAACGGCGATCTCCCTTGCAAAGCGATCGCCATGGAAGGCGCTCGCGAAGGCGAATGGCCTTCACGGTTGGGGGAACCGGAATGGAATCCAGGACCAAAGATCAAATCAAATTGCATATCCGCTGGATGATCCGGCGGGACATGCCCGAAGTTCTCGCCATCGAAGGCGGCTGCTTTGACCACCCGTGGACCGAGGAGGATTTCCTCCAGGCCCTTCGTCAGCGAAATTGCATCGGCATGATCGCCGAACACGAGGAACGGGTGATCGGGTTCATGATTTATGAACTCCACCGCTCCAGACTCCACCTGCTCAACTTTGGGGTCTCCCCCGAGTTCCGGAAAATCGGGGTCGGTCGGCAAATGATCCAAAAGCTCGTCACCAAACTTTCCCACCATCGCAGAACCCGGGTCACCCTGGCCGTTCGTGAAGGAAACCTCCCAGCCCAACTCTTCTTCCGCAGCCAGAAGTTTGTGGCAGTCAAGGTTTTGCGCGGGTTTTACGGTGACAATGGCGAAGATGCCTACTTCATGCATTACCAACTCCAAAACGCGGTCACCGATGAGGATATGGTTCCCGAGGACGCCTCGGTCGGCATGGAAGACTAGTCGCTATCAGGGGACCAAACCCCACGGCTAGCCAAAACGCAAGTAACAACCGCTCCTTTTGGGGCGGTTTTTTTTTGCCCAACCGTCACAACCCGAACAATTGGCACCCCCGCCAAATCGGTTTCCACCGTTTTTTTCTGTTGGACAGGGAGAGGTTCCTCAAGGATTCTGTTATCATGAAGGGGAATTGCTTATGGAGGCCCCCAAATGTTCCGTCACCGTTTTTTCCCCGCCATCACCTGTCTTGTTCTTGGACTTTCCCCGGTTTCTCCGGTATTTGCCGCGGATTCCGTCGAACCTCCCGTAGCGCCCGTCCCCTCCGCCCCAGCAACCGGTTTGCCAACTTTGCCCGGAGGAACTTCTCCAACGACTTCCGCCACCGCACCCGCCGCCAAGTCGATCCAGCCAGCCGAAGTTTCCTCACTGGAAAGTATCCAAAAACAGCTTGCCGATATCCAGCTTTCGCTTCAATCCCTCAAGGCCCAGGACACAGAAGTCCGCCTTCGCAAGCTGGAAACCGAAATCACCGGCATCCGCGAGCAACTCGCCCGGATGGAAACCGCGCTCAAAGCCTCCAAAGGCGAATCCCGCACATCCTTTTCGGTTAGCCCTCCCGCTGGCGCGCCAACCGCATCGGGAACAATTCGACTGAGCAACACCAGCGCCTATTACGCGTCGGTCAATATCGGCGGTTTGCTTTACCGGGTTGCTCCCGGCCAGGTTCTCCCGATTCCCAACCAACCCGTTGGCGAATTCAAATACGATGTCCAGGCGGATGGTTTTGGCCTGATCCAACCCGCCACCCAAAGGACCCTGGGCGCGGGTGAAGTGTTCACCATTTTCATCTACCCCCGCTAATTCCTTAAATACCCCCATGATTGTGACGATTGACGGTCCCGCCGGGGCCGGAAAAAGCACTGTGGCCAAGACGCTCGCCGGGCGCCTTGGCTTTGAGTTTTTGGACACGGGTGCCATGTACCGCACCATCGCCCTCAAACTCCTGCGTGAAGGCGGTCTGGAACATCTTTTCGACCTGGAACATTGGATCCACGAAATCGAAATTCGTTTTGAACCCGGCCGCGCCTGGCTTTGTGGCGAGGAAGTCACCGGGGAAATTCGAACCCCTGAAGTGACCAGGCTTGTATCCCCCGTGGCCGAGAACGCCCTGGTTCGCCAAAAATTGGTCGCCATTCAAAAGGCCTATGGGGTTGGACGCTCCCTGGTGACCGAAGGGCGCGACCAGGGGACCGCTGTTTTCCCCGACTCACCCTGCAAGTTTTTCCTGGTGGCCGATGTGCTCGAAAGGGCCCGCCGAAGAAAAGCCGAGCTCGAAAAAACGGGAGTGGCCGTCCATCTCGAAGAATTGGCCGCCCAGATCGCCGAACGGGATCGCCGGGACGCCAACCGGGAAATCGGCCCGATGATTGCCGCCCCGGATGCGATTCATGTCGATTCGACCGGCCTGACCATTCCCGAGGTGGTCGATCACCTCCATGCGCATGTCGAAAAACGCAAAAGCGCTTTGCACTCCGAAATATCCAAGAACTCCTCGAAATGACCACGGTACCAAATCAAAAAACCGATAAGGCACCCGAGGTGGTTTCTTCCCAAATGCGTTTGCCCACTGGTCCCGAGGACCGAAAAGCCTGGCTTTGGTACGAACTTGCCTATCTACTATCGTTTCCGCTTTACCGCGCTCTTTGGAGCCTTCGGGTCAGGGGAACAGCCCTTGTTCCTCCAACAGGCCCCCTTTTGATTATCGCAAATCATCAAAGCTACCTCGACCCTGTCGCCGTGGGTGTCGCTGCCCGAAGGCACATGGGGTTCATGGCCAAGCGCCCGCTGTTTGAAAACCCTGGTCTTTCCTGGCTGATTCGCTCGCTAGGCGCGGTGCCAGTCGACAACGAAGGAACGGGATTTGACGGGATCAAATCCGTGATGAAAATGCTCGATGCGGGTCGGGCCGTCCTGGTATTTCCCGAAGGGGAGCGGACCCTTGGGGGAAACATGCGCCGCTTCGAGCCGGGAATCACCACCCTGATTCGTCGCAAAAAGCCCACCATTCTCCCCTTGGGGATAGCGGGGGCCCATGCGGCCTGGCCCAAGGGGAAATTGCCCAGTTTCAGCTTCCCGATTTTCCCCCCAAGCGAATCTGCCATGGCGATCTGCATAGGCAAGCCGATCTCCGGGGAATCGATCGCCGACATGGAACGCGAGGAGATGCAACGCTTCCTCTTCGACAAAGTCGCCGAACAAAAGTTCGAGGCGGAAAAGCTTCGCCGCCGGGGACGATACCTATCGGGCGAATTGCTTCGGCCCCCCGAACTTCCCAAGTGGCCGGAATCCACGACCACCTAAACCAACCTGTCTCGAGCTTATTAATCCGAAATAATCGAAAAAATCCCGGGCAATTTACCGCCTGGAAGAATCAAACCGCCTTGAACAGCGGGCTCCGCATTGCCCCTGGCCGACCACCCATTCAAACAACGCTTGTTGTTTCCATTTTCTCCGGATCGGCCCGGGGAAATATATACCCGATTATTTCATGGATGAAACTCCCGGCCGGGTTCTGATTCTGGATTTGGATCGAGCTTTTTTGAACCGGAGCTTGCCAGTCGTGGGCTACACCAAAAGCCCAACCAACAATGGGCCCCGGGATTC
The DNA here is from genome assembly GCA_963923115.1 of uncultured Singulisphaera sp. Lineage (GTDB taxonomy): Bacteria > Planctomycetota > Planctomycetia > Gemmatales > Gemmataceae > SYLG01. The sequence goes on along the minus strand of CAWUOD010000365.1, from coordinate 194 downwards.
CATCTCCATTTGGGGCCTGATGGCCAAACGGATGTCGCGATCGGGGCCGGCCCATTATTGATAAATCCTTTATCAGTAAATGCGCCTCCCAATACTCTCAGACCAACTTTTGGGCTTGCATACAACGCCACTTTTTCCAACCCGGACTTGAAACAGTCCCAATTGGATGTCGCCACCATCGGTCAACCGTATAC
>CAWUOD010000364.1:0-4136 GCA_963923115.1 uncultured Singulisphaera sp. | reverse complement strand
AGCGATAATGTCAAAGTCGGTTTCATCGGCAGAAATGGTGCCGGAAAGAGCACTCTTTTGCGGGTACTCTTGGGTGAGGAAGAACTCGACAGCGGGGAGGTGATTCGCCACCCGAGTCTAAGGCTGGGTTATCTCCGTCAGCACGACCCTTTCCTTCCCGGGGAAACCGCGTTGGAGTTCCTTAAAAGGGATAGCGGGCAACCGGACTGGAAATGTGGTGAAGTCGCGGGAGATTTTGAACTCAAGGGCTCCTATCTTGAGGGTCCCATTGCAAAACTTTCAGGCGGTTGGCAAACGAGGGTAAAACTTGCGGCCCTGCTTCTCCATGAACCCAACCTCCTGTTACTCGACGAACCCACCAACTTCCTGGATTTGCGAACCCAAATCCTTTTGGAGCATTTTCTGAAAAACTACCGGGGGGGATGCCTGATAGTTTCCCACGACCGGGCATTTCTTGGGGAAACATGCACCCACACCCTTGACCTCTCCAAGGGAAAGTTAACCACCTTTCCCGGCAAGGTCGATGCCTTCCTCCAATTCCAAAAGGAAAAGCGGGATCAGGATGAGCGGACCAACGCCTCGATCTTGGCAAAAATGCGAAATCTGGAGGAATTTATTGCAAAAAACAAGGCCAGGGCGGCCACGGCTACTCTGGCGAGATCCAAAAGCAAGCAACTGGAGCGTTTGGAATTAAATGAGATCGAAACCGATCTACCAACTGCAACCATCCGGGCGCCTCAAATTCAACCCCGTAAAGGCCCGGCCCTTAGGTGTCGGGAATTGGCTATTGGATATCCGGAAAGGCAAATCGCCTCGGGGGTCGATCTTGAAATTGACCATGGCACCCGGGCTGCAATTGTTGGAGACAACGGCCAGGGGAAAACCACCTTCCTACGAACCGTGGTTGATTCCCTCAAACCCCTATCCGGCGAGGTGCGATGGGGACATGGTTGTCAGATTGGGGTTTACGCCCAACATGTATATACCAGCCTGCCGGACTCCCAAACCGTTCTTGATTATCTTCACAGCAAAGCAGCCAAGGGAAAAAAAGACCAGGAAATACTGGATTTGGCAGGAGCCTTTCTTTTCCGTGGCCAAAACACACAGAAGCCGATTTCCGTGCTTTCCGGTGGAGAACGGGCCCGTTTGTGTCTTGCTGGATTGCTTCTCAGCAACCACAATGTTTTGATTCTGGACGAACCTGGTAACCACCTTGATGTGGATACCGTGGAGGCAATGGCCGATGCACTCCTCAAGTACGAAGGGACCGTAATTTTCACAAGTCATGACCGACATTTCACCCACAAGGTCGCGACATGCATCATAGAGGTTCGCGATGGCCGGGTGACAGCCCATGGCGGGGATTACGATTCCTATGTTTACAAGGTTAACAAGGAAATTGAGGCAGGTGAAAGGGAAAGGGCAACCAACAAGGTAAAACTGCCCGGGTCAGTTGAGAAAAGCTCCAAATCAGCGGGATCACCCCGAACAGAAATGGAACCCCAGAAGGAGATCAAGGTGGTGGAAAAAACCATTGCCTCGCTTGATGTTCAAAGAAAAGCCCTGCAAACCAAATTTGAAAATGCATCGCATTCCCTGGAGGCAGAGCGTCTTCAAAAAGAGTTGGATGAGGTTGCGTTCAAGCTTGCCGAGGCTGAGGATCGCTGGAGCGAACTTTTTGCCATTGTGGAAGGACTTTGATTGCCCAACAAATTTTTGACGAGTTAAATCTCTTTATGCCCCTGCAGCTTTCAAAGGAGACATAGCTCACTTTTTGGGCCAAAGTTCATCCAGGGGCATTTCCCACTGGCCCAAGCCTACCTGAACCATTGCAACCTTTTTTCGTTGATCGACCCGGTTGATCTGGCCGGGTTGTCCAAATTTAGGGATTTCAACCCAATCGCCATTTTTAAATTGGGTTCTTGCAATTGCCAGTTTTTGCCTGGCCTCGGCCTCCTTATTTTCTTTGTCTTTTTGGGCCCGATCCAATTCCCTGGTCCGTTCCTCTGCCAGAAATTTTTCCATTTGGTCGGCGGTGGGGGGAGCCTCCTCTCCCAATTTATCCAATGATTCGGCTGCCAAAAGAATGGAGGACTTTTTTTTGCGGGCCTTTTTACGAATCCCCATGTAATACCTGGCTCTTTTGATCAGATCCTCAGGCAAATGAAAACGCTTTGCAATCTTTAGCGCATTGCTTTTTCCCGACCGCCCCATGAGTAGGCGGAAAGTGGGCAAAAGAGTCTCCGGGTCGAATTCCACCGCGGCATTTACCGCAGCGGGATTATGCCTGGAATACCGTTTTAAATCTCCCAAATGTGTCGTAATCATACCAAGACAGTTGCGCTGACTTAGCTCATCCAAAATGGCACGCCCCATCGCGGCACCTTCCGCTGGATCTGTTCCTGTCCCTAATTCATCCAATAAGACAAGGCTTCCAGGTCCAACTTTTGGCAAAATCCAGGCAATCCTTGCAATGTGGCTGCTGAAACTGCTAAGCGATTGGGATAGGCTTTGTTCCTCGCCAATATCCGCAAAAATTCCATCCAGAAAAGGTATTGTTGATTCCCTGGAAGCCGGAATAGGCATTCCGGATAGCGCCATAAAACACATAAGGCCGGCGGTTTTAAGGCTTGCAGTTTTTCCCCCTGTGTTTGGGCCCGTAATAATCATCAAGCGCCCTGTTTGTCCCAATTGCAAACTGATTGGAACGACCTCATTTGCCGCCTTGGTGATTTCGGAGCGCCCTTCCGAGCCAGGAAAGTTTTCTTCACCTTTGAGTTTTTCCGATTCAGAACGCAATTGGACTTCGATTAGTGGGTGGCGGGCATCCTTTAGGATAAACAACCCTTTTTGATTAAGATGGGGACGAACCATATTGAGCAAGCGTCCCCATCGGGCTTTTGCCAGAATCAAATCCAATTTTGCCAGTATTCCCATGGCAAAACCCAAAGGGCCGGCCACTTTGGATACCTCGGCACTAAGGCGTCGAAGAACTCTTGCAACTTCCCGCGCCTCCTCCTCTCGTAGCAGGCTTCGTTGGGCAGCCAAACTTGCGACAGCGGTTGGCTCGACAAAGACGGTGTCTCCCGATGAACTTGACCGATGAACCACTCCTGGAATCTTGTGCCTGTGATTAACGGAAACCGCCAATACCTGATGGTCACCAACCACCGAAACTTGCTGGAAACGCAAAATTCGCCGAATTTCAGGGTCCCTCAAAAAGCGATTCATGATTGCCTTGGATTTCTCATCAAGGTCATGAATTTGACGACGAATAGCAGTCAATTCAGGGCTGGCCATATCGAGCACATGTCCACGACTATCGATGCACCCATGAATGCTCTTGGCATGCGCTCCAAGGTCTTCCAGCGAAGCAAGAAATTCAATTAATCTGAGGGATTCACCATCCAGTTTCACCTTCCAGCGATAGGTTTGTCCCGTGCAGTCCATTGTCCGCGCAACATCCAATAATTCATCAATGGTCAATTGGGATCCAAGAGCCGCCCGACGCAAAGCTAGCCGAACATCCCTTAAATCGCCAAGTTGGGGAGACATGGCCCTTGCCACAACCCTACCCATCTCCTCGACGCGATAGTGCTCCTGCCCTAATTCCTTGAAATCCCTAAACGGCTCCAATGCGCCAGCCAATTCCTTGCCCATGGTGCTCGTGCATTCCCGGGCAAGGTGCTCTCGCACCAGGTCAAAACCAACCAATCCCTGCGTTTTGGCATCCATCCGTAATCACTTCCCTTTTTGATTTGGGAATTTTAGGCATTTTCAGCCTTACCACTAAGATCAACCCATGGAGGATTTTTGTGTCCAAAACTGTGGTGGATGTATTGGTGGTTGGGGGGGGCGTCATTGGCCTCACCTCGGCATGGTTTCTGGCCCAAAGAGGCCTCAAGGTAGCCCTCCTGGACAAAGGCCAACCAGGCATGGGGGCTTCCTGGGCCGGTGCTGGAATCATTCCGCCCGGAAATTTTGCAAAAGCAAACACGCCCAACGATAAACTTCGGGGCCGTGGGTACCACCTCCACCCAATCCTTCACCAAAAGCTTCTGGAAGAAACCGGAATTGATAATGGATTTCGCGTGTCTGGTGGATTGGAATTCTTTTTGGATGGGCAAGGGCCAAAT
>CAWUOD010000363.1:0-4144 GCA_963923115.1 uncultured Singulisphaera sp. | reverse complement strand
TGGTCAAGGCGATGGTCTCCGTCGGGAACGAATAGGGATTTTGAAACCTTTCATAGGGATTATTAGACATGCTCAAGTGCGGACTGCTTCATCCCCAGATACTGGAAACCATTGCCCGGGCCGGGCACCATGGACGAATACTCATCGCCGATGGCAACTACCCCGCCAGCACGACGCTTGGGCCCAATGCCAAATTGGTCAGTCTCAACCTTTCGCCTGGAGTTGTCAGCACGACCCAGATTCTTGACGCGGTCCTTTCGGCCGTGCCGATTGATTTTGCCTATGTCATGGATTATGAACGGGAAGGGCCCTACGCCCTGACGGAAGATCCTCCGGTATGGGCCGAGTTTTCCAAAATTCTGGAAACTCGTCAATCCCGGGCCAAACTCAAGCTGATTGACAAGTGGCAGTTCTACAAAGAGGTCGCTTGTCCCAGTCACATTCTGACCATTCAATCCGCTGATCTGCGGATTTTTGCCAATCTGATCCTGGATATAGGCGTGCGCCAGGAATAACTGGTTTTATCCCGATGACAAGCGTTTGGTCGCTATTGGGGAAACATCAAAGCCGATGTTTATAGAATTTGCAAACAAACAATACGGCTATAAAAAAGATGTGAATAAGATCCAAAGCCGGGGGTCATTTTGTCGGCTCCGGCTTTTGTCATGGGTTGTGGTTTGAGTTGTGCAAATCCAACCCATTTGTTTTTCATTTTCAGGCAAGTTCGAAAATCATCACTTCCGTCTCATAATTCCCCACCCCTGTAACATTTATCCTGTTTTCATCGATGAAGGCGCCGCCGTCTCCCACCCGCAGGATTTGTCCCAGAACATCCGCCTCTCCACGAAGGACCTGCACCCAGACCGCCCTTGAGGGGGTTGAAAGATGATGGGACTCTTCCGGTCCGCCCATCGAAGCGATGTGGATTCGCGCGTCCAGGCGAATTGTGAGGGAGCCATCCTGTCCATCGGGGGATGCGACCAAACGAAGTCGTTTGTTGGCATTCGTGGCGTCGATTTTTGTTTGGGAATACGACGGGGATAGCCCCATTCGCCCCGGGGTCAGCCAGATCTGATAAAGATGAACCGGATTGCTTTTTGAGGGATTGAATTCGCTGTGGCGAATCCCTGTCCCCGCGGTCATATGCTGGATGTCGCCCCGCTTCAAAACTGCACCATTGCCCATGCTGTCACGATGTTCCAATTCGCCTTCCAGTATGTAGGTGATTATTTCCATGTTTTGGTGGCCATGCATTCCAAAGCCCATGCCTGGCTGGATTCGGTCCTCGTTAATGACCCGCAGGGAACGAAATCCCATATGCCCCGGATCGTAATAGTCGCCAAATGAAAAGCTGTGGAAGGTGTTTAGCCATCCGTGATCAAAATGGCCCCGTTCGTGAGCCTTGCGCACCTGGATCATGGCCGACCCCTTATGAAAATGGACCGTTTTGATGAACCTGAAAGCCTTGGCTCGGCACCAAACCTTGCTCAACCCCGGGAAAAAAATGGATATGGATGGGTTGGCCAAGGCTCTACCCTATCTTAAGCTTCTGGGCATCCGCCCGGGAAATGATTCCCAAAGGAGTTTCCATGAGTCCCCAAATTTGGTCCCGGATTTGTCTCGTTTGTGCCCTAATCGTTTCCGGCTTGGGGAAGGTTGCTTATGCCGAATCACCGCTCCAGGGAGATTCGGCCAAAACCGGCAATCGTCCATGGGCCGAAATCCAGATCCTTGACGCGGAGACCGGACGGGGCATCCCTCTCGTGGAGCTGGAAACCGTCAACAATCTGGTCTTTGTCACAGACAATGCCGGGCGGATTGCCTTTCAGGAACCAGGATTGATGGGTCAGGAGATCTTTTTCACGGTCAAAAGCCACGGATATGAAATGACCAGGGATGGCTTTGGCTTTCCCGGGACCAGGTTCACCCCTCGAGCGGGTGAACGAAAAGTGATCAAACTCAAAAGGATTAACCTTGCGGAGAGGATTGTCCGCCTGACGGGAGAGGGGCTTTATCGGGATAGCCAACTTTTGGGCTACGAAACCCCGCTTTTCAAGCCCTTGGGAGCGGGGCATGTATCCGGCCAGGATTCCGTCCAGGCAACTGTTTTTCAGGATAAAGTTTATTGGTTCTGGGGCGACACGAACCGGATGGGCTACCCTTTGGGGCTTTTCCGGATGGCTGGTGCAACAACCCCGGTTCCCGGCCCAGGATTCGATCCCTCAATCGGGATTGCTTTCGACTATTTCGTTGACAAGTCCGGGTTTGCCCGTGCCATGATGCCCATTCCTGAACGCCCGGAGGGGGTTGTTTGGGTGTTTGCTCTTTGCGTTGTTCCCGATGCCAATGGCAAGGAAACCCTTTGCGCCCATTACACCCGGCGCAAAGGCCTGGCCGAGGAAATCGAACATGGGATTGCGGTTTTTGATCCTGAAAAGTCAATTTTTATCCCAGCCAAAACCCTTCCCCTCAAGGAAACCTGGCGCCATCCTTCCGGGCACCCGATCCCATTTGTGGAAAATGGCAAAAAGTGGCTTCTGATGGGTAGTCCCAACCCCAATGTCCGCGTCCCCGCCACTTTGGAGGCCATATTGGATCCCTCCCAATACGAGGCCTTTACATGTGCCCCGGTCCCCTCCCAAATGGAAAATGGGGGCCCCTTGGCGCGGGAGGAGGGGAAACCCGATTGGCGATGGCAAAAAAATCTCCCTCCCACAGATTCCAAAACTGAGCACAAATTGGTCAGGGAAGGAAAAATTCCTCCGGAAAACGCCCGGTTTTGCCCTGTCAATGTTTCCGATCCCAAGGAGAGAATTGTCCTGCATAGTGGCTCGGTGCGATGGAACCCTTTCCGGAAAAAATGGATTCTTTTGGCGGGACAAATCGGGGGCAAATCTTCCCTATTGGGCGAGGTCTATTATTCGGAAGCGGATGCCCCCACTGGGCCATTTCCCCAAGCCACGAAGGTCTTAACTCACGAAAAACAGACCTTTTACAATGTTTGCCATCACGATTTTCTCGACCGGGAGGGGGGCAGGTTTGTCCATTTCGAGGGGACTTACACCAATGATTTTTCAGGAAATCCGTGGAAAACTCCCCGTTATAATTACAACCAAATCCTTTATAGGCTTGATCTGGGCATAAAAAGCCCAAGCCTAAAGTGAACCCGATGGGATATTTTAAGAGGTGCCATGAGGTGCGCCGATAATAGTCCAAGCGCTGGGTGGGAATGCCGTTTATGGGCGGGATTCCGGTTTGGCGCACTGGTTGCAAACCCCTAACTATATCCTTGTAATTGCGTGAGCAACCAAAATCGGATGGGGTGGGATGGTGAAAAGACTGTTCGGCCTGATTTTGGGTTTGATCGGTCTATCGAGCCTTTGCTCTGCCCTATGCAGCCAAATTCTCCCATCTCCCGAGCCTGACCAGCCATCTTCCTCTCTTTCAAGGGAACCTTTTCTCGTAGGGGCGGGATCTTGCTCCGCATCGGGTTGCCACAACGCCAATGGCCATTCTGGCACCAAAGCGAGCGAGTACTCCACCTGGATCGCTTCGGATCCCCATGCCCGGGCCTCTTCGGTTTTGGGTTCGGACCTTTCCCGGAAAATGCTTTCCCGGTACCGGGGAATCAGTGAAACTGCCGCCGATCCACAAAAAGAGCCCCTCTGTTTATCCTGTCATGTGTTTCCCGATCCGACCCTGAAACAAGGTTCCTATGAAGGAAGGTTTAGTGCCGCGGATGGGGTAAGTTGCGAAGCTTGCCACGGAAAGGCTTCCCAATGGGTTTCCACACACTATCAGTCATCGTGGAAAAACCTCTCCCCGGAAGAAAAATCCCATTTCGGTTTTGTCGAAACCAGGAATTTGGCGATCCGCGCCCGGACTTGTGTCCAGTGCCATGTGGGCGAAAAAGAGATGGATGTCAATCATGACCTCATCGCCGCCGGACATCCGAGACTCCGATTTGAAATGGGTTCCTTTTTGGCGAACTATTCCTCCCGCCATTGGCGCCAGTCCGACGAGATTGCGCGGGACCCCAATCATTCCTGGAACATCTGGGCCACGGGACAGGTTGTCGGCACCAAAGCATCCCTTGACCTTTTGTCCTATCGGGCCAATCAAAAGACCAAACCATGGCCTGAGC
>CAWUOD010000362.1:0-4145 GCA_963923115.1 uncultured Singulisphaera sp. | reverse complement strand
AGCGTCAGATGTGTATAAGAGACAGGTCCCAGACCGTCACACGCAGATTTTCATCCGCCAAAAGCAGCGCGATCGCATAAAGACCCGATCCACCCCCCACATCCAAAATCCGCTTGCAGCCCGCGCCCGCGAGAACCTTGGCGACCGCCGACCCGCAAATTCGCGCCCTTCCCGAAAGGGCCAGGGTCAAACGCCTGGCGGAATTTTCACTATCCATCGCGGAGGCTTTCCCCTCGCGAAAAATAAACGCGTCCCCCTCGTTATCACGATTGGCGTTGGGAGCATTGTTCCTCAGTTGCGCCAACAGGGTGTGGACTCCGGGAGTCTCCGCGATCAGGCCGATATAGCTTTTCATGTCAAATTCGCCATCGGTGAGAAATTCCGAGGCGGCAGGGGTCAGGGAAACAGACCCGTTCACATCCTCGACAAGAATTCCCATGGCTTTTAATGCCGTGGACAAAACAACCCATGCACGGTTGGCAAGTCCAAGATCCCTCTGGAGTTGGGATGAAGGCATGGGCCCCTTGGCCAATCTGCCCGGAACATCCAGATGGATCACTCCGGAAGCAAGCAATTCGGTGGCGAGGTTTCCACGGACAAGGTCAAAAAACGGAGTCGGATTGTTTGAAGGAGGGCTAAAACAGGCCATGGAAGCCTCGGGGGAGAGCAAGGAAAAGGGAGCCAATGCGGATGAATCCTACTTTCCTAAGATAGGTGAAAAGAGTCCCTTGGGTCGTTCTTTTGGGAACAAGAAACAAAAGTTCCCAAAACGGGCCGCGAGAACCAGAAATCAAAGCCAGGAAACAGCCTGAATCCAGATGAAAAACAAATCGCCCGGATCGAAAAATGCCGTGGTTCTCCTGTCCGGGGGGATCGATTCAACCACAACCCTGGCGGTGGCGCGAAACCTCGGTTACGCCTGCCATGCATTGAGTTTTGATTATGGCCAGCGCCACAAGGTCGAACTTGATTGCGCGTTGCGTGTGGGAAAGGCATTGGGCGCAATAGACCACAGGGTATTGCCTCTGGACCTGAGGGGGATCGGGGGGTCGGCATTAACCTCCGCCATCGAGGTTCCCAAGGACCGGCCCGAGTCCGAGAGATCCCATGGCATACCTGTCACCTATGTGCCCGCCCGCAACACCATCTTTTTGTCCATGGCTCTTGGGTTGGCCGAGGTTGTCGGCGCCTTCGATATTTTCATCGGGGTCAACGCGGTTGACTACTCGGGCTATCCCGATTGCCGGCCGGAATTCTGTCGGGCTTTTGAAACCCTTGCCAACTTCGCGACCAAGGCGGGGGTTGAGGGGGAGGATCGATTCCGGATCCACACCCCCCTGATAGAACTCAGCAAAGTGGAAATCCTCAAACTGGGAATTTCCCTGGGGGTCGATTATGGACAAACCCTGAGTTGTTACGATCCAAATCCACAGGGTCAGGCCTGTGGCAGGTGCGATAGTTGCCAGATCCGCAAAGAAGGTTTTCTTGCCGCGGGCATCCCCGACCCAACGAGCTACCAGTCATGACAATCGACCCCAATAGCCCTCCCGAACCGGAACACCAAAGCCCCGCCGCCAACATTTTCGCAAGCGCCCTTGAGGCCCACCAGGCGGGCGATGTTGCCGGGGCGGAACCACTTTATCGACAAACCCTCGAAATCGATCCGGTCCACAAGGAGGCCTGGTCCAACCTGGGGGCCATTCTTGCCAGAAGGGGAGACCTTGGACAGGCCGTGGAGTGCTATCAAAAGGCGCTGGCCACCGACCCCGGGTTTGGGGAGTGTTGGTTCAATCTCGCCAACGCCCTCCGGCGCGCAGGAGAATTCGCCCAGGCAGAGGGCGCCTTTCTCCAGGCCCTTCGCATCATACCAAGCCTAGAAGGAGCGGCGTTTGGCCTGGCCCAATGCCAAAACGAATTGGGCAAGTTTCCACAGGCGGCGCACCTGTTCCAACAAATCATCAAACACAATCCCAACCACGCCGATGCCTGGCACCACTTGGGAACCGCCCTCAGGAACATGGGCAAAGGAAACGAGGCATTGGAGGCCCACTCCAACGCCGCGAAACTCCGACCCAACGACGACAGGCTCCAGCACCACCTGGGCCTTTCCCTGATGGATGCCGGAAGAATGGGTGAGGCGCTCACAATTGTTGAGGCGGCCATGGCCCTTAAACCGGACAACCCCAATATTCACAACACACTTGGCATTCTCCATCAATCGCTGGGACGCGAGGACCAGGGACTGCGACACAATTTGGAATCGGTCCGGCTCAACCCCAATTTTGCCGAGGCCTGGAACAATCTTGGCAATTTGCTTGGTTTGATGGGCCAACCCCAGCAAGCCATTTCGGCGTTCCGGAAATCCCTGGAATTGCGCCAGGATTCGCCACATTTTCACAGCAACCTGCTTTTGCATCTTCTTTACGATCCAACAATCCCCCCGGAGAACACGCAGGCGGAACATGTCGCCTGGGCAAGGACCCACCTTGCGGGAATCGTGCCACTTGCGTCGTTTTCCAATGATCGGGATCCCAACAAAAGACTGAAAATTGGTCTGGTTTCCCCGGATTTCCGCAACCACACGGTCGCATCGTTCCTCGAACCATTTGTCGCCTCGCTCGACCGAAAAGGTTTTGAGATTTATGCCTACTCCTGTGTGATCCGCCCGGACGAAACCACCACCCGATTTCGGGGAATGGTCGACCACTATCGGGACATCTCGATGGTGGTCGATGGGGCGGCCGCGGAAATGATCATCCATGACCAAATCGACATTCTTGTCGATTTCGCGGGACACACCTCGGGCAACCGCCTTCCCCTTTTCGGACTTCACCCAGCGCCAATAACCGTGACCCAATTCGGCTACCCAAACACGACGGGTGTCCCCGGAATCGACTACCGGATTACCGACGCCAAGGCGGATCCGGTCGGCATGACCGACGACATGCATACGGAAAAGCTTGTCCGGGTGGAGGATTTCGCCTGGGTTTGGCGGCCACCGCAAAATGCTCCCGAATTCGTCATCCGCGAGCCAAATCCCGAGGCGATCCTTTTTGGATCCCTGAACAACATGGCCAAGATCAACGACCGGGTTCTGGCTGTCTGGGCGCGAATCCTCGCCAAAACCCCGGGATCGCGATTGCTGATGCTCACTGGCAAAAGCGAGACAACCGCCGCCCGCATCGCGCAATCCATGGAAGCCGTCGGGGTCGATCCTGGCAGGATCATCCGACTGTCAAGGATGGACAAACCCGAGTATTTCGCCGCGCAGGCAAGCATCGATATCGCGCTCGATCCCTTTCCCTACAACGGAGGGGTGACGACCCTTGACGCTTTGTGGATGGGGACGCCTGTGCTTGCCCTCGCGGGAAGGACCTATGTTTCCCGCCAGGGGCTTGCCATCAACAAAACCCTCGGACTCGAGGACTGGACCGTTCGTTCCGAGGAGGAATACATCGCCAAGGCGGTCGCGATGGCCATGAATCCCGCAGGGCTGACCGGGCTCCGCGCGAACCTTCGGACGCGTCTCGCCCAGTCGCCCATTTGTGATGTCACCGGGTATGGCAAAAGGTGGGAAAAAGCGATCCGCGGACTTTGGTCGGAATGGTGCGATTCCAATCCGATCGATCCCTTCATAGGCTACACGGGACCTTCATGACCCATGCGGATCTCGGAAATATTTTATTCGATCCAGGGTGAAGGACTCCTCACAGGCGTCCCGTCGGCGTTTGTGCGGACTTCGGGATGCAATCTTCGATGCACTTTTTGCGACACGCCATACACCTCATGGAATCCTGCCGGGACCGAAATGACCCCGACAGCCATCGTCGATACCATTGGAAAATATCCTTCCCGGCATGTGGTCGTGACGGGCGGCGAGCCGATGCTCGCTCCCGAGATGCCTGATTTGTTGCGGATACTCGACGCGTTGGGCTGGCACATAACTCTCGAAACGGCGGGAACCATTTTCAAGGATATCCCATGCGACCTTGCCAGCCTGAGTCCCAAGCTGGCTTCCTCAACCCCATGGGAAAGGGAGGGGGGAAAGTTCGCCCTAATGCATGAGAAAGGCAGATGGCAACCCGAGGTGGTGCGGGCGTTTATGGACGCCCATGAATACCAGCTCAAATTCGTCATCGACAGGC
>CAWUOD010000361.1:0-4153 GCA_963923115.1 uncultured Singulisphaera sp. | reverse complement strand
GTCAGATGTGTATAAGAGACAGGACGAGGCTTTTATACAAACGCTTTGAAGGTCGACGCATATTTCGATTTGGCGGGATTTTGCCTTTTCCGATAAAAGGGTGATGGCTTCCGAAACGACTAAGGAAAGGTCTGTGGGTTCCCGGGAATCGGGTTCTGTTTTGGCATCCGATCTGGCCAATTCCAGAAGGTCTTCGACCAATCGCTCCATGCGCTGTGATCCGCGCAGACAGGCTTGCAAAGCCTCCCTGTATTCCGACTCACTACGATTGTCGCGCAAAAGGGCCCATTCCGATTGGCTCTTTATGACAGTCAGGGGAGTTCGCATTTCATGGGAGGCGTCGGCGGTGAAGCGGATCTGGTTCTTAAAGGAAAGGTCGATACGGTTGAGCATGGCATTAAGGGCATTTCCGAGGGGAATCAGCTCTTGATCCAGATGGGCAATATCGATTCGGGTGGAAAGATTTTTGGCATGGATGGCGGTGGCGGTTTCGCTGATTCTTTGGACAGGTCTTACGATTTGTTTGCTGACGAACCACCCGCCCACCAGGCCCAACCCCAAGGCAAGTCCACCAAAGAGGACCAGCATCCAGGCGAGATTTTTGAGTCTCTGGTCGCCAAGATGCATTGGTTGGGCAATGAGAATCACCGCGCGGTCGGGACCGCGAAGAGTTCCCAAGCGCCAGGGCGGGTCATCCCAAAGTTCAGGTTCCGATGCCATTCCCGGGATTGAAAGAAGGAAGTGTTCAGGCATTCCAGACTCATGGATAAGTTTGCCCTCCTTGTCCCAAATGGCGAAGACTGGCCCATGGGGTCCCTGTTCATCGCCGTAGGGGGGGAGTTGCAATTCCGCCAAAAATCGTTCCCAGGAGGGTGGTCCGCCTGGTTGTCTGCCCCTTGGCGGGGGGCCTGGTGGTCTGTCCCTTGACCGTTCATTCGCCTGTCTTTCATTGGGAGGGGGGCCTTTTTGTTTGCCTTTTTGTTGGGGACCTCCCGGGGGTCTGTCCCTGGGTGGTTCATTTGGTTGTCGGTCGTTGGTTTGTCGTTCCCTTGGCGGGGGCGCGTCCCCGGGGGGCAAATTTCGCAAAAGAACATCCAAATAGTGCAAATTGCCCACCATGCGGGCGTCATTCTCCTTGAGCCATGAGGATCGCAGGTTGAAATAGAGGAGTATTCCCAAAATCAGGATGGTTAAGGCAAGAATGGCCCCATACCAGATTTGAAGACGCAGCCTGATGGACCTAGCCATCGATCATGTACCCCATGCCCCTTCGGGTCGAAATGATGTCGTGACCAAGCTTTTTACGGATGCGGGCCATGTGGACCTCGACCACATTCGACATCGAGGAGTCGTCCTCGTCCACGAGGTGTTCATAGATTTTGGCGCGGGTGACGAGCGATCCCTTGTTCATCAGGAGCAATTCCAGAAGGGCGTATTCGCGTGCCGTGAGCTCGACAGGGGTGTCGGCCCGGTTCACGGTTTTGGTCCGTGTGTCGAGGGCGATATCGGCGTGTCTGAGTATTGGGTCGGGGTTCCCGGCGGATCGCCTGATGAGCGCCCGGAGTCTGGCAAATAGTTCCCCCATGCCGAATGGTTTGACAAGATAATCGTCCGCGCCACTATCCAGCCCGATGATCCGGTCCTGTTGGGAATCGCGGGCGGAAAGGATGAGCACGGGCGTTTTGATTTTTTCGCGGAGGGTCCGAAGCATTTTCAGGCCATCCATTTTGGGGAGCATCACATCGAGGATGATGGCGTCATATTCCCACCATTTCGCTTTGGCGAGGCCATCAAGGCCATTGTCCGCCTCATCGACGGCATACCCCTCCTCGCGTAGCGATCGGCTGATCGCCATACGCACATCAGGTTCGTCCTCGACCAGTAATATCCGCATGAGATCTTCGCTTGTTCCTTTTCATTCAGGATACCCCTGACCGGTGATTTGTTCAGGTCAAACGGTCAGGGGGCGGGTTGGAGTTTGGGGAATCGGTTCTCCAATCGGGCATTTGGCGCGATCGGCAACACCCCTTTTGGCACTATTTTCCGGGGGGAGCGGGAGGCGCTGGTGGCGCGCTTGGGGCAGGGGGAGCGGCCGTTGGGGCTTTTCCCTCACCCAGATGGATTGTCACTTCCATTCCCCTCGTCAATTGGACGGTTTTGACAGGGGAGGTCGAGGTTTTTCCCTGGGGGAGGACCTCGCGAACGGTGTAGCTGCCCAGGGGGACATTTTCAAAACGATAGGTGCCATCGGGTCGGGTGAGCATCGAAGCGATGATGGCACCGCTTTCATCCACCAGTTCGACCTTTCGTCCACCCAGGCCCGCCTCGCCCTGATTTCGCAGACCATTGTTGTTGAGGTCGGCAAAGACGGAACCGGAGATGACGGTTTTGAAGAGGAACACATTATCCTGGATATTGGTCAGGTTGGTGTCCCTTTTCAGGAGATCGGAGAGGTGAATTTTTTCCAGGGAGGTTCGGTCGGCGCCCTGGAATGTATTTTGGTACCAGAAACGATCCGAAGCACGGAGACGCTCGAACTGATCACCTATGATCCGGGCGAAAGTGGGCCCGACACTGGACCCGGGAAGGTGTGCTTCGGCCAGACCGCCGATCCAAAGGTCGATATGGTTGACATCGCCGTAAAGCGATTTGAGATTTTCCTGCATCGAAACATCGGGTGTGATTTGGGCAAAACTGTTCACGCGGGGGAGACCGAAAGAGGCCCTGGTGGTGTTGTAATCGGCAAGACCATGGTCGCGGCCACGCTGGATGTTGAGGGCGGCAAGGTCCATTCCCCCCGCGCCCGGCGCGCCGAACAGAAAATCGCGCAGGTCATCGACGATTTTGGTGTCAACTTCGTTGGCAAGGTCCGAGGCGAGGTATTTGAACACGGGTTCGACGCCTGTTTCCGGGAGAATGCGGGTGTTGAAGAACGCATCCCGGAGGGAAAGCGAATCACGGATCGTGTTGCCGTTCGCGTCCAGGAAACCAATTTCATCGGTCACAAGGGTATGACCGACGCGATAGGCGGCGGTGGCGAATTCATTGGTCAGATTGGGAGATACGGCGGGTTTGTAGCCGGAGTAGGTTTTTGGGGCGGCGGATCCCAAAAGAGCGGGGAGATATTCGTTGTAGGTGATCGACTGGATCTCGCCTATGATGCGAAGCCTGGCGCGCTGGAAGATCTCTTCATCCGACAGCTTGGGATTGGCTTTGGCGATCTCGCCCGCGATGCGGTTGTGTTCGCGCAGGAAGAGGGCATGGACCGATTGAAGGCCTGGGTGTTCCGCGGCCCGGGGATCGCCCGCCATGGGCATTCCGGTTGTTGGGTCGGTGGGAAGAAGGCCGTTGGCGCCGGTTTTCATCCGGCCGCCCGACCCTTCACGGAGTTTGGCGCTGGTTGCGGCATCGGTCCCATAGACCATGGAAGCGTCAAGCCATGCGGTGGTGGAATTGACCTGTTGCCGGGGGGCGGCGGGAGAGGCGCCTGATTTTGTGTCATATTCCGATCGGGAAAGGGGCATGGTTGCGGTTCCCGTTCCCGTTGGATCAAACGAGGGATCTCCCGCGGGGATGGGGATATTGAGCGATTCCGCGGGTTCCATCGAATTGGTAAGGGCGATGTCATGGTCTATGAACTGGCCCCACACATAGACAAAAGCGGTCAGCGAACGGTTGTTGGCCGTGGGGGAGGATTCGGCGGAGAGGGTATTGCTTATTGTGCGCGGATTGGGGAGGTTGGCCCCTGGCGCGGCGGAAACCCCATCGACATATGCGGCGGGGGCCTGGCGGATATAGTCGGATTCGCTCACACCCCATTCAGGATTGGCAAGGTTGTGGCCACTGCCATCAAGGGAGGGGAAGGGGCTTGCAACCAGCGAGGCGGGGACGGATCGGTCCTCCAGGTTTTCGAGACGCAGGTGGGAGGTTTGACTGGTGAGGCGGTTGGGACTTTTCGAGGCGGACATGGAATGATCCTCCGTTGGGTTTGGTGTGCCTTGCCCGTTTGGAAATGTGAGGGAAGGAACCTGCGCACCAAAACCATCTGTCGCATCATGGGTTGGCCAATCTGAACGGGAGATGAACTGGCAAAAAAAAGGGGAAAAGCTGTCTCTTATACACATCTGACGCTGCCGACGATACTCCTTGTGTA
>CAWUOD010000360.1:0-4155 GCA_963923115.1 uncultured Singulisphaera sp. | reverse complement strand
CGGATGTAAAATCCGCCGAATTTGCCCAGGCCGAATCGGATGTGGCGCAGCGGCTGAAAAAGCTCCAGGAAGTAAAAGGGAAGCACTCCTCGCAGGTATTCCACAGGGAGCTGGGCAAGCTTGTTTGGGAATATTGCGGTATGGCCCGCACAAAAGAAGGGCTTACCAAAGCCCTGGGTTTGATTCCCGAACTACGGGAGCGTTTTTGGAGGGAAGTCTCTGTTCCCGGATCGGGCGCGGGGATGAACCAGGGTCTGGAGAATGCGGCCCGGGTCGCCGACTTCCTTGAATTCGCCGAGGTCATGTGCACGGACGCCCTTACCCGCGAGGAGTCTTGTGGAGCCCACTTCCGCGAGGAATACCAGACGGAAGAGGGAGAAGCCCAACGCAACGATGCCGAATTCAGCTTTGTGAGTGCTTGGGAATACGCCGGAGAGGGGAAGGCCCCAATCTGGAACAAGGAACCACTCAATCCCGAATTTGTGAAACCCAGCGTACGGAGCTACAAGTAATGAAACTCCACCTCAAAATTTGGCGACAAAAGGGCCCAACCGATCAGGGGCACTTCGAAAATCACACCGTGGATGGCATCATTCCGGACATGTCCTTTCTGGAAATGATGGATGTGCTTAATGACAAACTTGCCTCGGAAGGCAAGCAAACCATCGCTTTTGACCATGACTGCCGCGAAGGGATTTGCGGATCATGTTCGATGATGATCAACGGCCGGGCTCACGGGCCGACCCGTGGTACCACTTGCCAGACCTACATGCGCAATTTCCGCGATGGTCAAACCATCGTGATCGAGCCTTGGCGGGCGATGGCGTTTCCGGTCATGTGCGACCTTGTGGTCGACCGCTCGGCGTTTGACCGGATCCAGCAGGCCGGGGGTTATGTTTCCGTCAATGTGGGTGGCGCGCCTGATGGCAATAGCATTCCCGTTCCCAAGGTGAATGCGGATCTGGCTATGGATGCCGCGCAGTGTATTGGTTGCGGCGCCTGTGTGGCGGCCTGCAAAAACGCCTCGGCGATGCTTTTTGTGGCCGCAAAAGTGGGACATCTGTCCCTTTTGCCCCAAGGTGAGGCCGAGTCCAGGGACCGCGTGAAAAAAATGGTGGCACGGATGGACGCGGAAGGTTTTGGCAATTGCACGAACCAGTATGAGTGCGAGGCGGTGTGCCCCAAGGAAATCAGCGCCGATTTTATCTCGAAAATGAACCGGGATTACCTTGAGGCGACCATTCTGCCGAGGCCAATGTAGTCGGATTTGGATGGACCCGGTCCTGGGTGTTTTGCCCGGCAAAAGCAAGTTATTTGTCCATTTCCCAAGCGATTCTTGGGAAAAGAGCCATTGGGAAAAAGGCCCGCGAAAGCGGGCTTTTTTTGTTGGCAAGGCAGGGAAATAGGCCAAGTTTAGGGGTGAAAGGGTGGTGTTGGCGTCCGAAATGCAAAAAAAAACATGCTTTTTGTTTTTCCCCCTTTACATACCGTGCTCGGAGGATTATGAAAGTCTTATGCGAAGAGGAAGTTCTCTTTGCGAATTGGCTTATCCTTCATTTTGGGATGGAAGTATCGGATCTATTGGATTGACTTCCCCGGCAAATTCGGGGCACGCCTGTCTGGTTCGTCTCTTCTTTTTCTTTCGATGAGGGCAACAGGAATCACCCCGTGACAATTGCGGGCGGAATCCAACTCAGGTTTCCCGGTTCACACCTAAATGATTTCAAGGTGAATGATTTCTGTTTTTGCCTCAATCGGTTTGGTTCAATGGTTCTCGTGATGCGACGAAACATTGCTTTTTCGTGGCGCAGCGTAGTTGTTCCTTTCCTTTCGGCGTGGGCATCCGGTCCCAGGCGCAACAATGTCAAAATGTCAATAGATTTGTTTTTATCAAATATTCGGGATCTTTGGTCCGGGAAGCACATTCCGGATCCTTTGGGTTTTTGATATTTGGCATGGGATAAGTCGTTAATGGCACAAAGTGTTCAAATTGGAAATCTGGCGTTGGAGTGTCCCTCCGACGACTATGTCAATCTGTTTGGCCTGTTTGGCCAAGTAGCTCGGGGTCAAATGGCCAGGAATCCCGAATCAGGCCGTTCAGGCGGCTTTGGTTTTGTGAGAATGGCCAATGATTTCGAGGCGTCTGCCGCAATGGTTGGTTTTGGTGGCCATTCATTGAGAGGCAGGGCAAAAACCACGATCGGGGCCTCTCCTTTGGAAGGGGATAGTTCTGTTCGCGGTGGTCGCGGCAGCTTTGGCGGTGGCGCCGGCGGTCGTGGTGGCTTTGGCGGCGGCCGCGGCAGCGGCGGCGGCTATGGCGGCGGTCGATACTTAAGCAAACCCCTGTCGTCTGCTGTCGACGGGGTATAATGTTCGGTGGGGCTATCCGCTAATGGTGGCTTTTCCGATGTCTCCTTCCGCACCTGGGTCGCGATAAGTTTCGGCTTCTAGAGCGGTTTTTTGGATTGGTTGGAATTTCAGGCTTCTAAGTTACTTTTAGGAAAACCGGATATTGGATCTACAGGTTCCCGGGGTGCTTGGGTTTCTTTTTGGGATGATTTGAAATGGCAAAGAATATCTATGTTGGTAATCTGGCGTGGGAGTGCTCTTCCGACGACCTGCTTAACCTCTTCGGCCAATATGGCCAAGTTTCCAGGGCTCAGGTGACCATGGACCGTGAAACCGGCCGCTCACGCGGTTTCGGTTTTGTTGAAATGGCCAACGATGCCGAAGCTGCCGCCGCGATTGAAGGCCTCAATGGCCAACAAATCAACGGTCGCGCCCTTACCGTTAACGAAGCCCGTCCCCGCGAAGAGCGTGGTCCTGGTGGTGGCGGTTACGGCGGCGGTCGTAGTGGTGGCGGTGGCTACGGCGGCGGTCGTAGTGGCTACGGCGGTGGCCGTGGCGGCGACAGCGGCGGTTACGGCGGCAGCCGTTACTAAGCGATGCCCTAATCCGGTATAAAACTTCAAGGGTGGGCCCCAAACGGCCCACCCTTTTTCCTTGGATATGTTTGACAATGTCGCACTTTTCGATTTCAGACCAAGCCACGCTCGATATTCTCGCTTTGGGCTGTCTGGCGGTGGACGATCTTCTCCTTAGTCCGATTTGGCCTGAACCAGATACCAAAACCCGCTTGATCAAACGGGACCGTCAGGGGGGTGGCCTGACCGGAAACGCCATGGTTGCGGCTTCCCGCTTTGGGGCAAGGGTCGGCTATGGAGGCAGTCTGGGCGTCGATTCCGATTCCCAATTTCTCCGTGAACTCTATCTTGGGGAGGGGATTTCCCTCGAACATTGTCGCAGCGACCCCTCTTTTATCCCGATCCGCTCCACCATTGTCATCGACAAGTCAAAAAATACCCGAACCATCTGGTTCGACCTGCCCGGAAAACTTGGCGCCCTGGAAACATGGCCGCCTGAGGAGGCCATTCGGTCGTCCAAAGTTCTTTTTGTGGACCACTATGGTATCGAGGGGATGATTCGGGCCGCAAAAATCGCCCGGAGTGCCGGGGTGGAGGTTGTCGCCGATCTCGAGCGTGATGAACATCCGCGCTTCCATGAATTGCTTCCCCTGGTTGATCATTTGATTCTTTCGCGAAAATTCGCCACCAAACAAACAGGAAAACAAACCGCGCGCGAGGCAGTTGAGGTGTTGGCAGGGATCGGAGCCAAAGTCACGATTGTCACAGATGGGGAGGAAGGGGCCTGGATTGTCGCAGGCGGCAATTGCTTTCCGTTTCCGGCATTTCCTGTTCAGGTGGTCGATAGCACAGGCTGCGGCGATGCCTTCCATGGGGTCTATGCGGCGTGTCTTGCTGCGGGAATGCCGCTTGTGGACCGATTGAAATATGCTTCCGCCTCCGCGGCCCTCAAAGCCCTTCACATTGGAGCCCAAAAAGGGTTGCCCACCCGTGGCGAGATTGATTCCTTTTTAGCGCAAAAAATTTAGACAGGCCCGGGGTGTTTTCCATAGGTCCCCTGGACGGTAGAAAAAAATACCCCGGGAAAAAATCCCGGGGATGGTTTCCGTATTGGCAAAACAAAGATGCAAATACGCCAAATGCCTATTTTTCGGGAATCACTCCTTCGGCAGGTAATTCAGGGTGTACCAGGCTTCGGGATGGAGGATGGGCAATCCTTCCGCCTGTCTCT
>CAWUOD010000359.1:0-4175 GCA_963923115.1 uncultured Singulisphaera sp. | reverse complement strand
AATTGGCGGTTCGGTTCTGGTTTAGGCCATGTCGTCGGGCTTGAAGTTTACTAGTGATTTCCCGTTTCGTTTAATGATTTTTTGTTTTTGAAACCAATTTATTAGAACAAAAAAAGCCGGGATTAAGCCCGGCTTGATGTTTCAATTTCGGTTGATTGTTTGTTTAGGCTTTGGCTTTTTCAAACTTGGCGTGATAGGCGCGTGCAAGTTGGGATTTCTTGCGGGAAGCCAAATTTCGGTGGATTACTTTTTTCGCAGCCGCTTTGTCCAATTGCTTGATTGCTTTGATAAGTTCGAGCTTGGCAGTTTCTGCGGTTCCGGTAAGTGCAACACTGAACGATTTCAGCTCGTCCTTGATGTCGCGCTTTACGGTCCGATTCTTGGCGCGACGCTTGATGCTCTTGCGAAGGTTTTTCTCTGCACTGCGGGTATGAGGCATCGACCCTGACTCCGGTTTTATTGTTCAACTAGGTTCCGTGATTCGTCAAAGATTCATTATACCGTGATTTTGCCCATAGTGCAAGCGGCAAGGTTCGCGGAATCCGGGTTGGTGAAATGTGTTATTTGTTGTGCTTTGAAACGGTCTTTCAATCGATTTTAGCCTTGTTTCGATGGTATTGTTGCCGCTGGATTCCAAAATTCTCCGAAAGTGACTGGTTGTGACAGTAGTGTTTTTTCAGCTGGACCGGGTTTCATTGAGATCCTGAAGGCTTCGAAAATTCGTTTCAATCCAACCTAAAATTCTTTCGGATTTGCAATCTGGTCTGGGCACAGGGAGATCTGCATTTGGGTGGGGATGTTTTTGCCGATTTGCCCGATCAGGGTTTCTGGAAGAATGTGTCATCGATCCTTGGGTAGAGCGTGTACTTGATTTCCGAAACATCCACATAGATTTTGCCGTTATGGAGCACCGTTTCCCTTGTGGGAAGCCTTAACCCTGCGAAATCCGCGAATTCCCGGTGATAAACCTCTTTGAGAATTGGTTTTCCGGCTTCAAGGGTTTGGTAAGTCCGTTTCACCAGGAGCATGGTTCCTTTGTCAAAATGAAAAGTCACTGGCCGTTGTCCGGGAACAAGGATTTCCACACCAATCGCATCGCGCCCCTGAACGCTTTCCAGTTTGAGCAGTTTCATGGGGTATCTGCCTTCCGCCAGTGGGACCAGGGTGGCAAGGTGCATTACCAATGCTTCGTTGCGGAATTCCCGAATCCTATCAGGAGGTAGCGGAATGGCGGATCCGCCTCCGGAGCTTGTCCATCCCTTTTCCCCAATCAAACCAACCGTGATGGGTGTTGTGTTGTTGAGCACCAGCGTGAACCGGAATTTTTCCAAGCCACCTGTGAGGATGTCCTCCTTGAATTCGAGGTCCGTTTCCCCGGCTTTCATTTGGCCCTTGCCTGTACGGCGGCAAATGAGGCCTTTTTTTACGGTTTCGAGTCCTCCCGTGGCTTCGCAAACTTTCTTGAGAAGAAGGTCCAATTCGGGATTAGGGCTTTGGATTGCCCATGCGAGGGGAGTGGTTGCTCCGGCAAGAACCAACCCCAGAAATGCCCGACGGTCTGTTGCATGTGGTTCAAACACGGAGAACACTCCAAAAAAAGTCCCAAGAACCGGCAGATGCCGACCTTGGGACTATTGTGCTGGAAATGGCGTCTTCAAATCCAGCCAGAGATGGTAATCAAAACCGCGATTAGGGATTGAAGTGGGCCGGCTTTGCGAGAGCGGGAACCAGAGGCGCTTGTCTTATTGTGAAGATGGCTCCGGGGATCCTTGAAGCCTGAGCCAACAGGAATTCGCCTTCGGCTTTCCCAAGGAATAGTTTCCGGGAATCTTTTTCTCCTGAAACCGTGAATTCGAGGGACATTCCGCCCTTCGAGGGTTCAAAGTTTTGCTCCGGTTTGGAGGGGGTTGCGAAACTTGCAAATTTCTCCACGCGAAGGTTTGTTACATCCGCGAGAAACTTATCGACTTTGGTGGAGTCGATTGCGAAGTTGGCAGGGGTTTTCGCCTGCCATTTCCCTTGGGCGCGTTGAAGCTCCAGGGTGAATGGGCTTCCCGTGACTTGTTGCCAGCCTATCATTTTGACGGTTTCAATTTTTGCGATATCCGTTCCCGCAAAAAGTGTGGTTTCGGCGATTTCGGCTTCCAGGGTCGCCGGAGTCAGCTTATCGATCGCGAAAACCATATCACGCCAGGATTGTTTGGCAAAGAAACCGGCCTTGTCAGGGGTCTCTTTTCCAAAAGCGAATTCCCAGGATTTGGCGTCCTTGTCCTTGCCTGTGGTGACAACGATTTGGGTGGCCGGGTTTTTCAGTCCAAAATCCTTGTCCAACTGCGCATCAGTGGCTTTTTCCGAGACGATCGCCAATGCCCGGAGGTTGTTGATGGTGCCTAAAAGGCCGCGAACGGTGTTGGCGGAAACAGCCAGCCCGGATTGTTCTTTGGGGCTGATAAACTTCCAGGGGCTATCCGATTTGTCCCTTTCAATTTCCACGGTCTTTCCGGCCCGGACAAGTTTTAACCGTGTGACATTCTCCGAGGGATCCTGGGCACCCGGGTTGAATGAGGGAAGGTTTTTGTCGAGATAGGCCACCGGTCCCCGGAGCGCGTTTGTCGCAAGGGAAACATCCACTTTCGCCACCAGGGGATCGGGGGTGCCTGTTCGGCGGACCACCACGAGTGGGCCCTCGGTTTTGCCAAGAATCAGCCGAAGTTTAGGGCCCGTGGTGACAAGTTTGGGCTTTTGGCCAACGGTTTTTGATGGCGCTTTATCATCTTTTTTATCCGCTTTGGTGTCTTCTTTTTTCGTGTCTTCCGAAACGATTCCATTAACCCATAGCGAGATCGTGGCCTGGGGTTTGTCGAGCCCCATATCCGCATCTTTTATGGGGCCATTGACGAACGCCTTGATCGAGTCTTTTTGGGTTATCTGATTGAGAAAGGTCTCGACAATGGTCGTGTCCAGTTCGGTTGGCTCGGCGCTTCCTGGCCGCCAAAGCTGCCAGGGTTTGTCGGCCGCACGGCGAAATTCGAGATTCCCCGAGGGGCCTTCGATGTCGAAAGCATCGAATTTGCCTGAAATCTTCACAAGTGTCTTGTCACGCAGGGCGCCCGGATCGTCCAGGAGTTTCAATAGCGGATCGATATCACGGGCGGGAACACGGACAACATTCTTTTTGGTTTCATCATTTTTTTTAGTTTCATCAAAGGCGGCAAAATATTTGTCGCCTTCCTTTTTGCCCACCGCAACCCAAAGTGACACGGGGACATTGGAAGGCGGTCCAGCTTTTTCCTCGCCAACGGTTTTGGCAACCACCGAGCGATCGATCGAAAGTTTCAGGACTCGGTCCCTGGACGGATCGAGGCCGAATTTGGCCAGATCGGTGGAGCCGTCCACGACATAGTCCGTGACTTTTTCATCGGTATGGGCAACACGAATGTTTGAGAGGGCTGTCAGGACCGCATTGACACCCGCTGGCGTTTTATCCTTTTCATCAGGAGCCCCAAAGGCCCCCATTTCGGCATCGCCCCAGTCCGCGGGTTTGGCATAACGCCACTGTTCCCCGTTCTTTTTGACCTCGATGGGAGTTTTTTTGCCTTCGGAGATCTCAAAGCGGGTAATATCGGAGCTGCTGGAGGCAAGGAGGTAAGGATCCCGCAGGGATTTGGTTGTTTTGAAAAGCGTGGCCACGGTGCTTTTGAGAACCGCAACAGCCCCCTGGCGATCCGAGGATTTCATGTAAACCACAGCACTTGTTGTTCCGGGGCTCGTGTTGCCAAGGGTGATTGTGAACGATTTCCCCTTGGATTCGCTGGAGAGAACCACCTTGCCCGAGGGGGAATCGAGCCCCCATTCCGAATCGGATCGTGGACGCTCGGCGCGATCATCGTTTCGAGCTTCAAAAAGCTGGCGGACCAATTCCCGGATCTGGCCATCATCAGCCCGGAAGGGGCCGGGGCTTTCAATTCCCCAAAGACCGGTCGACTTATCCTTGAGCAAGGTCATCGATTCCAGACCATCAGCCGGCTTGGCCCTTTCGATAACCATTTTGTCGATATCCCCGGCGTCCAATTTGGTGGATGCGGCGTGAATCGAGGGCAAAAGATACGCGTCTCCCCCCGGGTTTTCCGGTCCAAGGCTGTCTCTTATACACATCTGACGCTGCCGACGATACT
>CAWUOD010000358.1:0-4175 GCA_963923115.1 uncultured Singulisphaera sp. | reverse complement strand
GCCTGTGCCGGATCGGGTTCGCCGGTCACAAGGACCAGTTTTTGCCGGTGTTCAGGCAAAAGATGCAAAGCAAAAGGCCCCACAAAGAGGGGATCGCGGCTTGGCGTTTTGGCTTCGTCGTCAAACCAACCGACGAAATTGGACCAGGAAACGGGCACGGAGCCAAAAATCATCGTGGGGGCGGGGATGGAACCCGAGATCCTGGAATCGCGCCTGACGGGAATGAGTCGTTCGCCTGACCAATCCATGCGCAGACGAAGGGGTGTCGTTTTTTCGGAGCGTGGGTCGGTCTGGGCCGCGGCGGCGTGCTCCGGCGGGAAAAGGGTGATGGCCCGGGGTTCAAAAGTGGCGCGGACAAAGCCGCCTGGCAATCCGGCCTCGAGATGTTGAATGGAGACACCGATCCCGGATTGTGTGAAGAACCAGGCAAGCGACGCGGTCAGCGACCTTGTCGCCTCGGCGGGGATTCGTCCCAGCCAGGGTGGACGGCCGACCCTTGCGAAGAGATTGCCCGCCATGAATTCGATATCGATCGTCAGGGGGGATTCCTCGGGATTGAGTCGGGGATGGCTCCAATCGAGGATCATTTCGATCCGATTGGTCGCGAGAATGGGATTGCGGACCGAAAATCCTGTCGGATGTGTTTCGGGGGGGGTGTTGGGGGTCCTTGTTTGGTTGCCGGCCTCTTGCGACCCCGCGAGTTTGGCCTTTTCGGCATCCCGGGCCATCAAGTCCCGCCAGGCCGCGCAAAGGCCAAGCACATCAAAAAACTGACGCCTCGCGAGTTGGGCCAGATCTTCGCCGATCTCGCCGATCTCACGCAGACAGGCGCGCTCCTGGCGCAGGTCGTTGGCGGCGGATCTGAGGTCGCAGGCTTTTCGGAGTTTGCGATAAACAGCCGGAAGCGTGCCCGCGTGGAATCCGGGTTCGAGGAGATCACGCATGGTTTCGGCGTGGGGTCCAAACATCGCCGCCGGCATCCGCGCGGGACGGTTGGCCTCGTATAGGCGCCAATTTTCGCGGAACTCCCAGAAGAAAAACCCGAAAGCCCCGGGAATGATGAAGTCCAAAACCCAGACAAACGCCTCGACGATGAAGAAATTGAATGTGGTGTCCAGCGCCAGATGGAGTGGAGGACCAATCACCGGGTAGAAGATCTTCATTGCAACAAACGAGACGGGCAGCTTCACCGGGTTCAGGAAGGGCTCGATCACGACCATGAACATAAACCGCAAAGCGTAACCGACAGGAAACCAGAGGGTTTGCAGGAGCGCCTGTACCGTGGTCCAAACTCGCTCATCCCGCTGTCTGACGGCGATCAGCCCCTCGACCCCAAGGATCAGGGTGTCGATTCCGGTGATCATGCGCCGGAGGATGTTTTGCCAAATGAGGACCGCGCCACTGATAAGACCATTGCCCAGGTTCGCGATTAGGCGCCGTGTCGACCGGGCGACCAAAGCCCCCGCCAAAAGTCCCGGGCGGGTATTGAGGATAATGTTGAAGAGCGCGAACCATATTATCCACCCTGCCGCCTCCTGAAACCAGAGAGGCTGGACCTGTCGCATCAGCCAACACGCAAACAGGGGTTTGACCCCATATCCCAAAACCCAGCTCAGCGGTTCCAGGACGACATTTCGAACCAACTCCGAGGAGGAGAGTTTGCGCGGCATCTCCCAGAAAGTCCAGGAGAGCACATCGAAGGTTCGACCAAGGATATGGCGGGTCAACAGACGGACACGCGGGCGGGCCACAAAAACCAGGAGCGCCGTGCCGAACGCCGCGGCGAGGATAATGAGTTCCGATATGTCCCGATCGGGAGTGGCCGGACCAAGATTGTTGTGTTCCAGAGTCTTCAGAAGGTGATAGATAAACGCCACAACAACAAACGCGGTAAGATAGGGAAAAAGGACAAAAAGCGAGACAAAGCGGCCGGTTTGTGTTCCGAAAAACGCGGCTGTCGCCCGTTCGAGTGTCGCGCCATAAAGCTCGCTGGGCTGATAGATCCCCTCCAGAAGGGTCGATAATCGCCGATCGAGAAGCAGAAGCGCATCGCCTCGGACCCATTGGGCGAAATCGGCCAGATCCGGCATCTTGACGGGGCTCACGGCCAGCGTGTCGCGAAGGTTTTGAAATGTCAGGAATCCCTGTTCCAGGATCCTGTCGATAAGGGTTTCGACGATCTGACCCAAAGCCAGCTTTCCCAGATGGCTTGTGGGGGAAAATCCGGCGTCCCCCAGGGCCTGGGAAAGGGCGGGGCCAATCTGGGCGCGCACCTCGTTCTCGTTGGAAAGGCGGGCGGTCCGCAACAGGGATTCAACACTTTGACGAGCGGAATTGTCGATACGGGTAAAGGTGAGATGTTGCTGGGCCATGCGCAAAAAGCGTGTCGCGCGAATGACATCCACAAGAACCATCGGGCGCCTGAGCCGGCTTACGCCGCCGGAGAGGACCCACCCCATAATATCAAGCACCTGGGGTGGGCTGACGACATCGTCGTGGATGTTCTCCAGCTCGTTTAGAAGTTTTTCCTCGCGATTTTTGTGACCTTGGTCGGCTTTTTCCAAAAGGGGATCAAGGACGGCCGTCGCCTCGTCGACCTGATCCTCGCGAAGTCCCAGGCGCTGGTGGATCGCCAAAACCAGTTGCCTGAGGTGGGCGCGGGCCATTTTCCTGGCGGGTTCGGTCTTGTGGGCCGGGGCGACCCGGGAAGCCATCACCCTTAAAATCGCCGCATTGACCAGACGATCCTTCTCCAGGGATTGATCGGCGAGTCTTTGCAGGCGAATAAAGTATTGGTTGGCTTCGGACTGGAGATCGTCGCTGTCCGAGGCCGCCTCAAGCCATGGGGCGGGACGACTTTGCGAAAGAAGTTTCGCGACGGGAATTTCCCCGTCCAGGGCGGCGAACAGTTCGTCCTGTCGGGAGGCGGAAAGCGCTGGAAACCAATATCCCACCGCCTGGGGGCTGAAACAGCGAAGTCCAAGAAAAAGCAAAGCGAATTCGCGGAGTATCACAGGGCGGGGTGAATCGGGTAATACGCACCTTTCCCGATGAAGCACACGGGTGATCTCCTCGTATTCGATGGTGCCTTCGGGCAGCAGCGACGCGAATTTTGCCATCGGTCCCGACGGAAGGGGCTTGGCGCCAGACTCGAGCGTTGGCTTCGGGAGGCCCAACTGCGTCGGCAACCCCTGGGTCGCTCCATCAAGGGGCGCCTGGGCCAAAGCCAGGTCCGTTTCCCATTGGAGGAGGGTGCGGTCGACCATGGCCAAAAAGAGCCTTTTCCAAACTTCAACCAGCACAACGCGCTGGCGCCTGCGGACTTCATGTTCGTCGCTGTCGAAGGTGTTCAGGTCGCGAGTGGAACGGACGATTGCCGGACCAAACGGATCATTTTTGCGCAAAATTGCGAGTTCTTCCTCCCCCGGCCGCTCCAGGACAAGGACTTCGCGGGGGAGGTTGCGATCGGAGGGGATGAGCAATTCGGTCGAATCGACACGGTTCACGAGGACCTGTCGGTCCATGACGACAAAGTCGCGATGGGGCACCTGGCCCACAAGGGGGGGCTGTTTCCAGGCGATCAGAAGCAACCGGTCGAGGACTGGCCGGGCCACCATCACCGCGCCCGGTTCGGCAGCCTCAAGGATCTCGTCGAGTTTGTGCATGAATGAGACCCTTTCCGGTTGTCCTCCGGCGCGCGACCATCGCTCCCGGACCTTGCGACTTTTTCGGGAGAGGAGGGATGGCGACGCGGCTCAAAATCCGGGATGCCTAGCGCTCGTCCCCGCCGCCCTTGCGACTTGGCATGCAGACCACTGCGACCACGGCCGCGCCCAGCGCCAGAGCAATCACAACGCGAAGGGTTTGTGGCGTTTCAGAACCGGACGGTTCGGCGGCCAATTCGGATTTTGGCGCGGCCTTATTGTCGCTGGGCGAGGGAACATGCATGATGTTTTGCGCGGCGACTTTTGGGACGCCAATGAGCGCAATCAGAATCAAAGCGCTCCAAAAGATGGGGCGAAAATGCCCTGCGCCATCCCGAATGGCATCGGCAAATGCCCACCTGGAAAAAGCTAATGAGGCCGCCACGATTCGGATGGGATTGTTCATGAATGGAATTTTAGCTAATAGCTGTCTCTTATACACATCTCCGAGCCCACGAGACCAGAGAGGAT
>CAWUOD010000357.1:0-4177 GCA_963923115.1 uncultured Singulisphaera sp. | reverse complement strand
AGGGAAAACCATCATGGATCCACAAAAAACTCCAAAACCCGACTATGCCACGACCTTTGCAGGGGCCCTTTTGCCCCGATGGGGTAAGGCCGTTCCCGCCACGGATAGCGAAGCCAGGCGGTTCCTTCAGGGACCGCAAAGGCGGTTGACCGAGTTTCTGGAAATCTTCAAAATTGGTTGGGAATTTCTCGAAGGGTTCCGAAAACTCCACTTCATTGGTCCAAGTGTGACTGTGTTTGGCTCCGCCAGGTTTCCCGATGGGCATCGATATTACGATCTGGCCCGGCAGGTTGGCGTGGAATTGGCCAAATCCGGATTTGCAACCATGACCGGGGGTGGTCCCGGAATTATGGAGGCGGCAAATCGTGGCGCCAAGGAATCCGGGGGCAAATCGATCGGCTGCAATATTGTCCTCCCCAAGGAACAGGCGCCCAACCCCTACCTCGATCTCTGGGTCGACTTTTCGTACTTCTTTGTGCGCAAAGTCATGCTGGTGAAATATTCCTACGCCTTTATCGTGATGCCCGGTGGTTTTGGCACCATGGACGAACTCTTTGAGATCGCCACCCTGATCCAGACCGGAAAAGTCCACGATTTTCCGGTCGTCCTGATGGGGACCGACTATTGGAAGCCGATGCTGGATTTCCTCCAATGCAGCATGGTGGAGGGGCGAACGATCGACAAAAACGATCTGGAAAGATTGATTATCACCGACGATCCGGTTCATGCCGTCTCTTCTGTTCGCGATCTGGCGATGAATCGGTTTGGGCTTAGCTATGGTCCCAAAATCCGCCGAAGCTGGTGGTTGGGCGAATAGTCAAAAGGGAGGCAATTGCCGTGAGTTTTCCCCGTTTGTCCAAGGCGATGTGGCCTGCCATCGCCTTGGCTTTTGTTTTTTGTTCCTATTGTGGAGTCCATCTGATGAGTGCCCCGGAATCGCCTCGGGTTTTGCGTCATATTGTCATGTACAAGTTCAAGGATACAACCACCCCCGCACAGGTCGCCGAAGTGGTGGAGGCGTTCAAGGGGCTTCCCGCCAAAATCCCCGGTGTTGTGGGTTTTGAACATGGAACCAACATCAGCCCCGAGGGGAAATCCGAGGGCTTCACCCATGTTTTCCTGGTTTCTTTTCCCGATGAAAAAGCCCGCGATGGCTATTTGGTGCATCCGGCCCACGATGCCTTTGTGAAGATCGTTCGTGAACGGCGCGAAAAGGTGATCGTGATGGACTATTGGTCCCGCTAAAATGGGACCGGTGTTTTTTGGGTTTTGGCAGTTTGTGGAACTTAGAGATATTTGATCATCCCCACGCCCAAAACAACAAACAGCGCTCCCACCAGACGCCCCAGGGTGATCCCCTGCTGGGGGAGTTCCATCAGGCCAAAATGGTCAAGCACCAGCGAGCAGATGAGCTGACCACCCACCACGGATGAGATGAATGCAGCGGCTCCGAGTTTGGGCGCGAGGGTGGCTCCAGCCAAAACAATCATCACACCCAGGGGCCCACCAATCCAGTTCCACCAGGGGGCGGAGCGGATGGCCTCGGTCGATGGGGGTGAAGGGCGAAAAATCAGCATCAGGATCACGGCTGTGGTGATTGTGCCACAAATCGAGAAAAACGCCGCATACCAGGGATCGTTGAGTCGGTGACGAAGGGATGCGTTCGCGGAAGCCTGCAGGGCAATAAAAGATCCGGCACAGGCCGCCATAAGCATGTAGACAATGTTCATCAGGCCATTCTAGCGAGGAACCCAAACCTCGCTACATGTCAACGCCATGGCAATTTCCGCCCGGGATAAGTGCTTTTTCAGGCAGCGTTTACCGCCTGGATCCCCAACTGTTCCAGAACGCGCATCGTGGCATCGGATTGATTGAGCACATAAAAGTGAATGCTCGGAACGCCGGATTTGCGCAGGTCTTCACATTGGCGAATGGCGTGTTCGATGCCGATTTTGGCCGTGGCATCGGGGTCCGCCTGGTGTTTTTCGAGGTTCTCGGCCAATCCCTGCGGGATGCGGGCTTTGCAGAGGCCGGTGATTCGCTTGATTTGGGCGAAATTGGTGATGGGGAGAATGCCTGGAATGTTGGGGATGGTTATTCCGGCTTTCAGGCACTTTTCGTGGAAACGGTAAAAGTCCGCGTTCTCGTAAAAGAGCTGGTTGATGATGGCATCCGCCCCGGCATCCACCTTGCGTTTGAGGTTGATCAGGTCGGCTTCCGCGCTGGGAGCTTCCTGGTGGACCTCCGGATAGCCGCCAACGCCGATCCCAAATCCGGGTTCATGTTTTTTGATCAGGGCGACCAGTTCGTTCGCATAGGAAAGACCGCCTTCCACGGCTGTGAAGGATTCCTGTCCTTTTGGTGGGTCGCCCCGCAGGGCCATGATGTTGGTGATTCCGCGTTTTTTGGCCTGGGCCAACCATTCCAGAAGCATCGGCACGGGGCTTCCCACGCAAGTGAGGTGCGCCATGACCGGGACCTTGTAGCTGGCAAGAATGTCCGAGCAAATATCCAGGGTTTGTCCCTGGGTGGTGCCGCCTGCCCCATAGGTGCAGGAGATGAAGCCGGGCTGATACCGGACCAATTTGTCCACATGTTGGCGCATGGAAACCGCGGCGGCTTCGGTTTTTGGGGGATAAACCTCAAACGAAAAACAGAACGGCCTCTGTGCATAGATTTCAGAAAGGCGCATATGGGGGTGATCCCGGGGGTACGGAAACGGTTGAATAAGGAAAAGACAGGTCTTTATCCCGCCTTGGCGTCAATGTCATGATAGAGCCTTGTCCACCAAATAGGACCACCGCAAATCAGGGTTTTTACCAATGAATTCAATACAAACCGGGTCCAAAGGATTTCCCTTCAAAAAAGTGATTGTGGGCACGATTGGCACCGCCATGGAGTGGTACGATTTCGGGGTTTACGGTTTTTTTGCGGTGATCATAGGCAACCAGTTTTTTCCCGCCAAAGATCAACTTTCCTCACTTGTGGCGGCATTTGGTGCCTTTGCCGCGGGATTTCTGGCCAGACCATTTGGGGCGATTCTCTTTGGCCAGCTTGCCGACAGGAAGGGGCGCGAATTTGCCCTTACCGCCTCAGTCATGCTCATGGCCATCCCCACCTTCATCATCAGTATTCTGCCCACCCATGAAATGATCGGGGCCTCGGCGGGGCTGTTGCTGGTGCTTTGCCGGATTCTTCAAGGCTTGTCCGTGGGAGGGGAACACACCACTTCGATTGTCTATCTGGTCGAACACGCCCCCAGGCACCACAAGGGTTTGGCGGGAAGTTTTGCCCCATTTGGAGCGTCGGTGGGCATCCTTTTGGGTTCCGCTGTGGGAGCGCTTCTTAATAATGTCCTTTCGCAGGAGCAACTTGAATCGTGGGGGTGGAGGCTCCCCCAGGCGGTGGGATTGCTATTGGCGGGGGTTGGGCTTTGGATCAGACGCCAAAATCTTTCCCATGGGGCGCCCGTTCCCAAGCCGGACTGTTCCCCGCTGCGGGATGCTTTTGCCAATAACAAATGGGATATCTTTAAAGTAGTGCTTGTCAATGTGATGCCCGCCATCGGGTTTTACACCATTTTTGTCTATCTGGCGACCTATCTCCACGAAGTCAACGGCGTCGAGGCGCGCCATGCGCTTGAGATCAACACGATAAGTATGGTTTTTCTTTTGGGGATGATACCCGCTTATGGATGGTTGGCGGACAAAATCGGCGCGTTGCGTCTTCTCTGGGGGAGTACTTTGGGGATCGCTTTATTCTCCTACCCGCTTTTTCAGATTTTGCACCAACAAAACGAATGGATCGACCTGGCCGGTGAAATGGCTTTTGTTTTGTTGTTGGCGCCGTTCATGGCGGCAAGTCCGTCCGCCCTTTGCGCGATGTTGCCTCACCGTGTCCGTTGCACCGTGTTAAGTATCGGATTCAACCTGGCCATGGGTGTCCTTGGCGGAACCACGCCCCTTTTGGTCGAATATTTCCGCAAGAAGACCCATGATGACCTGACTCCCGGGTACTACCTTGTCGGAGCCGCGCTGGTCACGATTGTGGGATTGATCCTTTACCGGGAGAATCCCGAGGCGCATAAAGAACTGGAGGGGTGAGAAAACCCACCCCTTGTCCGAAAATTCATGATGTTTGCGGGGAAGCGGGATGGCTTATCGCCGCTTCTCCGGGT
>CAWUOD010000356.1:0-4186 GCA_963923115.1 uncultured Singulisphaera sp. | reverse complement strand
CTGACATTGCCAAATCTTGACCCAAAGACCATGGCTTTTTCAACACCATTTGGGTCTACTCGGGATCCGGTAAATTTTTTGGCAATCTCGAATTTCTGCACTTTTACAACACCCCAAGTGTCACTCGGAGCGCCCGATGTCCAAGGATATCGAAAGGGTAATATTACCTATACCCTCTATCCATTTTCCATGAACAAATCGGATTTCAATCCTGACGGATCGTTGTCGGCAAGCGGAAAGTCAAAGGTTTACCTGAACAGATTTCGGACATTTGAAGATGCCAAGGTTGACTTAAGCGGTGGGGCGATCTTTAGCTTCGATGTGATCGTCAACACACCGAACTTCTTTGTCCAGGACGCGAAAGTGGTCGACCAACTGGTGCCGGCAACCCTTAAACAAATTTTCTCTGATCAGGAAATATCAAAATTAAAGTCGAGCCAAAACATTCCGTTTTTGGGGCTTGATGGCTACGCTACTGGCGACGAGGTGATTTTCCTCACATTGTATCCCGTGCCTGTGACACAGGATTGCAAAGTTGTCCAAAGATTCGCCACACACCTGCTTCTACGCGACAACATAACAGGCGAGGAATTTAATGTTGCGGACCTAAGTCGTGTCAAGAAAGCCACCTATCAAAGAGCCGTCCTTAAGGATTTGCCTACCCAGTTCACACAAAATGGAATTTCATATACCCAAATTATTCCCGGATTGAATTTGGTTGCGCCCTCGACAGCGAGCAAACCAAATATGGTGATACCAGATGCGAAATATTCGGTGGATGTTACTCCCACAAAACAGTATGGATTTAACGCGGATGGCCAGTCGGAGGAAAAAAATCCGACAAGTGTCAATAAAGGCGTTGTTCCGGTGTTTGGTTTTTCCTTCAATTACCCCAAACCGGAAATCTCAATCGGAGACAAGGATCAATTGGTAAGCCTCGAAACCAACAGCTTCACCAATAACACATCGTTTAGCGCCCTGCTCAATAATAGTGAAACAACCTTGGCAAAGGCTCGGGGTAGTCTGTATTTTATCAGCGCGGAGGAGGCGCTCGCCAACCAATGGATCGTTCAGGTAACCGGTGGGCAGGCTCAAGCATCCGGAAATTGGACCGCCGATGCACAGGTTGTCCAGCCCAACCGTTTTACAGGCAATGAAATAAGTGCGGGCACCACCCGAACAAGTTACTCACCTGGGCCTGACCAGGACGGGCGCTACCTCACCATAAAATTCGCGGTTGGAACGGAAGTCATTTTCCTGGAAAAACAACCGGATGGAACCACTTACACCGTTTCACGCGGTTCTGTTTCCGACAATAAAATCCAGGACAATCGCCTGTGCTATGTTATCAGGAAAGATGACGGTTCGCTGACTGCGCCTTTGACAGAGTGGGAGATAAAACCACGCTGGTTGCAAATGGCCCCCGTCAAGATCCAGGCAGGTGGCGCTCGTCCGGAAACCGGGACGGTATGGACGGCTGTCGCCCGTGGCGAAACATTTGCCTTGCCGTCTTCTGATGGATTAACCGGCCAGAACCTGGATTATCTCGATCTTAAGAAACAAGTGATTAATGGAATAATTCCGGCTCCGGACAACACCGTTCGTTTGCCGGCCGGTTCCCTGAAAACGCCTTCGCTCCTCCCGAGGATAGCGGCCCTGCCAAGCCAAAATATCCGGGCCCTGGGTCTTTCATCCGAGGACCTGAAAGATCCGGGCAAATCCTGGATGTGGCAGATAGGCTCCATCACATCGGGATTGGATGTTCATTTGACGCAAATAAACGGCCAGCCCATTTCCGCCACTTCGGAATTAATGGATCTCAACAAGTTCACCCGTAAGGATCTGGGCGAGAAAGTCAGCCTTGACGGAACTTTCCGCTGGGAGGAATTGGACCTTCCACCTGACAACCTTTACGCATTTTTTGTTGTTGATGATGGCATAAATCAGCCAGTTTATAGCGATTTTTTCCAGTTCAAACCTTCGCCAAACCTCAGGGGACAGGTCACACTAAAGTCCAATCCAAATGATGCCGCTTCCCCCGAAGTCGGGGTTTCCGGTCTACGGGTTTTTGTGGATGCAAACAACAACGAAAAATGGGATAATGGAGAGTGGTTTCGGATTACCGATTCCCACGGGGAATACGGGTTTTATGATCTCAAGCCAAATACCTCATATTCCATAGGTGTTGAATTGCCTTATGGTGTTTATCAGGACATGGACTGGACACAGGCAAATCCGAAAATGGCCTATCGCACCATCACTATGGGCGCCAACGCCATCACCGGTTTCGATTTCCAGTTGAAGCCCGCAAGCAATATCGTCAAGGGAACCGTCTTTGTCGACTTGAACAACAATAAGGTCCAGGATCCGGGTGAAGTCGCCCCATCTAACATGATCGCTGTCCTTGAAGGAGTGGACGGAACCCGGTTGGAATCCGCAATCGATCAGAATGGTGAATACAGTTTCGTTTTGCCAGACGGATTCCGGCCCAAGGGGCCGGTCAAACTGGTGAATTCCGAATCTTATGGTGGATCCGGATCCGTTGATGGGACGCCTTCACGGGGTGACGAGCCAGAAACTGGTTCAGGTGAGAACAAGATTGCCTTCATGGAGGACATACCGACCCGAACGGACCTCGTTCTCAAGGCGGATAGTGTTGGGAAAGCCCTTGCGGAACTCCCCCGATTTTTTGCGGAACTGGCTACTGGGAAGTACACATCTATTGCCTTGTTGCTTGGTGACTTCAAATTTTATGTCGACTCCTATTCCATAAGACCCAGTCTCAACGATGGGCTACAGGGGCTCGCCAGCGCGAAAGGTCGGGTTCTATACAAGAGTCAAAATCTCTTTTACGAAATCAGTGGAGGGCTTCTTTTCGATGGGGAAAATCGCCTACAAAGCTTTTCACTTAAACTTTACGGCGACCTCGATTTCAATGGCGTGAAAGTCAAGTTGGACAACTTGGCTGTCATCTACCAGGCCGAGGACCCCGTATCTGGAAAACAGGCCCAATTCCAGCTTCTGGGAGGAACAACCATCAGCTTTGAAGGCAACCAATTTGGATTGGCCCTCACCGGTGATGGGTTGGTGATTACCCCGGATGGTTTCCAATCAATCAGCGGAAAAATCACTGGTTTGTTGAACATTGGTGGGCAGTCCCTTGATCTGGGATCCTTGAGTCTCAATTACGATCGACTGTCTGGCAACTTGAGGTTAACCGGACAAACCTCCATCACAAAAGTGGGGGACAAGGACAACTTCATCGCCTTGGACAAAGTTGTTCTGGAAATTGGCCAGATTGGCAACGCAAATGAGGCCCACCTCCAGCGCCTTGAGGGAACTCTTGCAGCGGGACTCAAAATTAGCGGTATTGACTTTGATGTGAGCGAACTTTCCTTCGCGTGGTTGTCCGCTTCGGACGCGTTTAGCATTTCAGGCAAAACCACTCTCAAAACAGATGATAAATTGATTGATCTTTCCGCGGAATTGCCTGGTAATGGAATCTCCTTCTCCAAAAATGGGGTTACCTTTAACGCGCGAGTCAATGGTACCGTGGTCCTTGGTGACTCCGGTTATTCGGTTTCGGTTACAGATTCCGGCGCGACCTATTCCGAGGGAAAATTTGGGCTCCAATTTAAAGGAAACCTGTTGACCTCCCTAACGGGAAAAGACACCAAGGAAGAAATCGCCCTTGTGGAAGGTTCGGCCTATTGGAGCCACGCAAGACTGGAGAGCATTAGCGGATTTGCTACTGGAAAAATTGGTTTGAATAACGCGATTGCGGAATTCGACAAAATTGGCGTGGCTTATGACCAAAACAAAGGCGCTATCTCCCTTTCAGGCAAGGCGAGCCTTTCGTTGGTTGAGGATGGAAAATCGAATCGGATAATTTCCGTGGGCGGCAGCATTTCTCTCTCTCAGGCCAAGGTCCAGGAATTAAAGGCGACGGTCACCACTGGAGAATGGACGCCTACGGATGGAATCTCCATCAAACTTGTTGGGTTGGATATCGCCTACCAATCTACCGCTGGGCAATTTGCGCTTTCCGGGGCGTGCGATCTCGACCTGCAAGGAGATAAGGTAGGCCTTTCCCTTCCCGGGAATGGAATCGTATGGGCCAATGGAAATGTTCAGTCATTCAACGCGGGTGTGACTGGTTCAGTCACCTTGCAAAAAGATTCGGCGA
>CAWUOD010000355.1:0-4194 GCA_963923115.1 uncultured Singulisphaera sp. | reverse complement strand
ACATAAATCCAAATCCTGATTATATTATATTAAAAATGATAATTTATTATATTTTTAGATATTTATTGATTCGGCAAGCAAAAAAAACACATGGCTTGATGGAAACCGACACAACCTCGTTAGCCATACGATGGAGTTTTTAGAAATCGTTTTCTTCGGTTTGGGTAGAAACCCCGCAGCATTCCCTCCCTGAATAGGGATTATTTCCAAATTCCAAACCAATGGCAAAGGACAATGGCTCAGACGCAATCCGACTGTTGGCAATTGGCCCGCCTGAAATCGATTTTTTTGGTAGCATTACTGCTGTTGCTGTTGTTGCTGCTGACGAAGCAGGTTGCGTTGGTGCTGTGCAAGACCAATTGCCTTGCGGACGCCTGGATTGATACGGAAAAGTGGATTGGGGCGAACAGGGTTGTACCGCGAGGGCATGGTATCCGCCACGATCCAATCCGCCGGCAAACGAGCAGCAGTCTCCACTTTGACAACAACTGTCATGGTTTCCTCCGCCTCGCCCTTCCAGGCTCCCCGGTTGGGAGGAACATCGGAATAGTCACGCCCAACCGCGGTGACGACATGGTGATCGTTGGGGAAAAGATTGTGGGTCGGATCGACATCGACCCAACCTTCGTTTGCACCAATCCAGACCTGGCACCATGCATGGGTGGCCACCTCGGCGGCCTGATTGCCAACCGGATGCGCATAGCCGCTGACATAGCGGGCAGGAATCCCCAGCTTGCGGCAAATGGCGATCATCAGGTGCGCGAAATCCTGACACACTCCCGAGCGATGCTCCACGATTTCAGAAAGGCCTGTCGCCGCGTTGGTCGTGTCCTTCGAATAGCGCATCGACTTGTGGACAAATTCACGGATATGCGTGATCGTGTCAAGAACCGTTCCGTCCATGGGCGCCGCGCACTCCGCAAGAATCGCATTCAATGCCTCACATGTTTTGAGCAGCGGGCTCGGCTGAAGGAATTCAATCGCATCGACATGGGATTGAGCCGATTCGACCACGGCAGGTGTGGAAATATCGCCAAAGCGGTCAATGGCGGGCCTGCGATGTGTGCGCACAAAACTGGTGGCTTTCACTACAACAGATTTTCCTGAGCTCATTATGTTAAGCAGCTCGACACGGTTGCCAAAACCATCAAGATAGGTCGTCGATGTTCCCGATGGCGTTACCTGAATCCGGCAACCCAGCGTGGTCTGGTCCTCATCGGAGGACGGGGCCATCCGGAGCTCGAAAACATGTTCGATGACCGGTTCGGTGTAGTCGAGACGGGTTTCGTGTTCGATGCGAAGAATCATGATCAACCCCTTTGAGGAATGAGCCTTTGAACCCTATCCATCCACCAGGAAAAAACCCGTGAATGGCGCGACAAATAAGTAAGAATCAGGGCATGAAGTAGGCCTGGGAGACAAACTCTCCAACCTTGGCTGTGGAATCAAGCACCCCTGCCAGGAATTTGTCCAAACCCGATTCCAGAATTTCCACACAATCAAGATAGCGCAATTCGCCT
This sequence comes from uncultured Singulisphaera sp., assembly GCA_963923115.1. Lineage (GTDB taxonomy): Bacteria > Planctomycetota > Planctomycetia > Gemmatales > Gemmataceae > SYLG01. Next base: position 2,674 of record CAWUOD010000355.1, on the reverse strand, counting down.
TCAAGCCGGCCAAGGGCGCGTTCGGCTTCGTTTGTGTAATCATTTGATCCGGAGGAATCGCCCACTCCCCTCAATGCGGCCATGGCCCGACTCACGGCAAAATTCAGACTGCGGGGAAAAGCGGGTTCGAGAATCAGAAAATGGAGAACACTGACAGGTTCGATTTCCGTGCGATAGCGGCGCAAATAGGCTTCGTGGGCGGACGCGGCATGAAGGAGCCCTGACCATTTCGGGGTATCAAACCAATCGCCTGTGATCAGTTCCTCGAGCTTGCCACCCTTGGCCACCGCGATCTCTTCCTGGTCACCTGGTTTGCGCAGGGTGGATCGTATGATGCGGCTGGTGAGGCTGACCCGTTCGATGTGGCGGCCCAACTGAACAAAGTGAAAGACCTCATCCCGGGGCAGGCTCGCATCGATCGTTCCCGAAACAAGGACACATCCGCGACGAACATGATCCAGAAATCGGGTTGGCGCAACGCGCAGAAGCTTGGCCATGCGTGGATGGCGCAACAAAAGGTGCAGGCGGTTGATCTGGTTCCATGCTTCGGAGCTGAGAGCCTCCTGGGTGCCACGGGCGTTTTCGCGCGCCCAACGAACCATGGAAATGATGGCGTGCGGATTTTCCGAATCAAGCACAAGCCACTTGAGAAGCTTCTTGCCTCCGTCGTCTCCCGTGGAGGCGGTGGATTCATGGCGCTGGAAATCAAGCCGGCAGGAAAAGATATCCAGGATCCGGTTCAGGGGACGCTCCCCCTCCTCATCCTGCCATGCAGAGTCCAGTTCCAGTTGCAATGTGAGTTCAAGCAATCGAACCAGTGTTTCGACCCTTTCAACATAGCGACCGAGCCAATACAGGTTTTCGGCAACCCGGCTTAGCATGGCGTTTCCCCGGGACGATTGCCGGATGGATATCGCGCTCATGAAAGAACCCATGTGTCTTTGCTACCTCCACCCTGGGAACTGTTGACCACAAGGCTCCCCTCCCGGAGGGCAACGCGTGTGAGACCACCGGGCAACACCCTTATGTCCTCGCCAAAAAGGATGAAGGGGCGCAGATCAATATGGCGACCGGACAGCTTGCCATCGACATAGGTTGGATGCTGGCTCAGGCTGATGGTGGGCTGCGCGATGTACGACCGGGGATTGGCCAGAATCTTTTCCCTGAAGGTTTCCCGCTCCTCGGCGGTCGATGCGGGCCCGATCAACATTCCATTGCCGCCCGAACCATCGACAGCCTTGACCACGAGCTTGTCGAGGTTGGAAAGTATGTGGCTCAGGTGGGATGGAATTAACGGACGGAAAGTTTCGACATTGCCCAGGATAGGATCCTCGGCCAGATAGTATCGGATGATGTCGGGAACAAAGGGGTAAATCCCTTTGTCATCCGCCACGCCCGTGCCCATCGCGTTGACCAGATTGATCCGTCCACTGCGATAAGCGGCCATCAGTCCTGGAACACCAAGGAGACTGTCGGGCTGAAAACAGAGGGGATCAAGAAACTCATCATCGACCCGGCGGTAAAGGACATGAATCCGCCTCAAGCCGCGGGTGGTCCGCATGTGGATATAGCCATTGTCCAGGACGAGATCCCGCCCCTCGACCAGCTCGACTCCCATTTGCCTCGCCAGAAAACTGTGTTCGAAATAGGCCGAGTTGTAAAGTCCGGGAGTTAGCACGGCGACGGTCGGATCATCCACTCCTGGTGGCGCGACATGCTTGAGCATGGCGAGAAGGTCCGAAGCATAACCATCGACAGGACGGACCGAATACCCTTCGAAAAACGAGGGAAAGACCTGTTTCATCACTTGGCGGTCCTTGAGCACATAGCTAACCCCCGAAGGAGTGCGCCCATTGTCCTCAAGCACCAGATATTGCCCTTCGGGTGTGCGAATCAGGTCGGTGCCGCAAATATGGATGTAAATGTCCCGCGGAACCCGGATACCGTTCATTTCCCGGCGGTATCCCGATGCCCCGAAAACGAGCTCCGGGGGGACAACCTGATCCCGAAGAATGCGCCTTTCATGGTAGATATCGTGAATAAAAAGGTTGAGTGCGCGAATCCTCTGTTTGAGACCTTTTTCGATAGTGATCCACTCGGAGGCGGGAATGATCCGCGGGATCGGATCAAAAGGCATGATCCGCTCGACACCCTGTTCCCGGCCATAAACCGTAAAGGTGATCCCTTGCTGGCGCATGAGGGTATCAGCCATGTGGAGACAGCGATCCATCTCCCGGGGTTCGGTCCGTGCAAGAAGCGAATGGATTGGCTGATAATGGGGGCGGGGTTGACCTGGCGCCTCGAACATTTCGTCGAAACCGCGAATGGAATAGTCTCCATTCATGCCCAAAAAAGGCGCGGGAAGATTGGATTTTAGGGAGGGGGCCATCGTGGGCCTCCGGGGGCTCGATAATGAATCCGCCTGATTAAAGGGCACAGGCTGTGCCAAAACGACGAAAACCTCGAAAATCGACACAGATGAGGCCAAATCGGAAAGCAATCCTTGAATGCCTGCCGAAAACAGGGCAAACATGCAAATAAATCAAGCAAAAAGCCGGGCCCCTGATTAAAGAGGTCCGGCTCGTGAAAAATCGGAATCCAATAAGCGCTTACACGCCAATCACATTATAGCCACAGTCCACATATAGAATCTGTCTCTTATACACATCTGACG
>CAWUOD010000354.1:0-4196 GCA_963923115.1 uncultured Singulisphaera sp. | reverse complement strand
CACAAGGAGTATCGTCGGCAGCGTCAGATGTGTATAAGAGACAGGTGCAAGGGTTTTACTCCTCGAAAAGGGGAGGAAACCCGGTGTGAAGATCCTGATGTCTGGTGGTACTCGATGCAACATAACTCACCAATGTTCAAACAGGGAAATTGCAAGAGCATTCGGTAAAAATGGCGAGTGCCTTCATTCCGTTCTCGCGGGATTTGGTGTGGAGGATGCCATAGCTTTTTTTGAGGCTGAGGGAGTGAAAACAAAGGTTGAATCCACCGGAAAGGTGTTCCCGGTTTCCAACAAGGCCAGTGATGTTTTGGAAGCCCTGTTGGGACGGCTTTATCGAGCTGGAGCCCAGATATGGAATGAGTGTCCCGTTCGCGGCCTGAAAAACGATAATGGGCAATTTGAAATAGACTCTGCAAGGGGAGTTGTGCGGGCCAAAAAAGTCCTTCTCTCGCCGGGAGGTAAATCATTTCCCAAGTGTGGAACCACCGGTGACGGATATGCTTGGGCCCAGGCATTTGGACATAAGATTGTCCCCACCCTTCCCTCTCTTGTACCTCTGATTACGCCGTTGACCTGGGTTGGCCAACTTAGTGGCATCACTCTCAAGGACACAAAAGTCAGCGCAGGAATTGGCTCCAAAATTTTGGGGAGTGAAAGGGGGGCATGGCTATTCACGCACTTTGGTTATTCAGGTCCCGCACCAATGAATTTAAGTCGACACCTGACAGCCTCAACAGGCCCATCCTGGCTTAGGCTTGACAGCCTTCCAGAAATGAAGATGAGTGAGGTTGAGGAGAAAATAATTGCGGCCGTTCCCCTCCAGGGGAAAAAGTTGGTCGCAAGCATGCTTTCATCCATTTTTGGGGAGTCGGTTCCATTACGATGGGCCGAGGCGCTAATCGTTCTCGCCGGGATTAATCCGCAAAAAAAAACAACGGAACTTTCCAGAACGGAACGACAAAAGCTTGTTGGCTTATTAAAGGGAATTGAACTTCCCGTTAGTGGTTCGTCGGGTTATGAAAAAGCCGAGGTCACAACTGGAGGCGTTGAGGTAAGGGAAGTTTGTTTTAAAACAATGGAAAGTAAAATTGTTCCTGGTCTATATTTTGCGGGAGAAATTCTCGACCTGGATGGACCAATCGGCGGCTACAATTTTCAATCAGCCTGGAGCACGGGTTGGGCGGCGGGGACTTCCCTCTCCGGTAATTCAGCCAGGTAAATGGCAATTTGCCTGGGAACAAGATTAATATCCAGGGGCCGGCAAGATTAGCCCAAGGCAATCCTTGTTGTGTTAGGCGGATCCGCTTTAAGCCGAATTTGGCTATTTGGGAATGGATGATTTAATTTTAAGGAGATGGGGACTATGTTTTTTTCATCATTGCTATTTTCTTTGGCTTTCTGGGTGGTTCCCGGGCAGGAATCATCCAGTCGGACCCCTTCAAAAGTGACAACCGTCGAAAATATGACGGAATATCGATTCTCAAACGGGCTAAAGCTGATTCTTTATCCTGATCCATCATCGTCCAAATTGACCGTGAATATGACAATCCTTGTTGGTTCCCGCCATGAGGGTTACGGCGAGACAGGGATGGCACATCTCCTTGAACACATGCTTTTCAAGCCAACCAAACTTCATCCGGATATCCCCAAGGCATTGAGGGATCGGGGCGCGACTTTCAACGGTACCACATGGGTCGACCGGACCAATTACTATGAAACCCTGAGTGCGGGTGGCGATAATCTGGAAATGGCATTGCGGCTTGAGGCCGACCGGTTGGTAAATAGTCCTATTCGTCGGGAGGACCTACTAAGCGAGTTTTCTGTGGTCCGAAACGAGTTTGAAAGAGGGGAAAATGACCCGGAGCGGGTGTTATCACAACGCATGATGGCATCCGCGTTTGAGTGGCACAATTATGGCAAATCGACGATTGGGAACAGAACCGATATTGAGAGAGTCCCGATAGATAATCTTCGTGCTTTCTACCAGAGATATTATCGGCCCGACAATACGATACTCATAATTGCGGGGGCGTTCAAGGAACCCGAGGCGCTTTCGCTGGTTGGTAAATATTTTGGTGGGTTGAAAAATCCGGATTCCGCACTTCCCAAAACCTACACAGAGGAACCCCCTCAGGATGGTGAACGGGAGGTGATTCTCCGTCGGGTGGGAAAGGTTGCGGCCACCGGGCTCCTTTATCATATTCCATCCGGATCCCATCCCGATTTTGCGGCAATTGAGGTTCTGGCTACCGCGCTTTCCCTTCAGCCCTCCGGGCCACTATACAAAGCCGTGGTTGAAGGAAAAATCGGCACGGATGTAAGTTCGACGGCTTTTGGCTGGCACGACCCGGGTGCCCTCGAAATTGGCGCGTCGGCATTGCCTGGAATCTCGGCCTCCAGGCTTCGCGACCAGCTTGTACAAGCTATCGACAAGTTGGCTAAAAACGGGATCGATGCGCCTTCCGTAGAACGGGCCAAGCAACAAATTCAGCGTTCACGCGAGTTGCTTATGGGTGATGGCAACAGGGTTGCCGTTTCCTTAAGTGACTGGGCGTCCAAAGGCGATTGGCGATTATTCTTCCTCCACCGTGACCGAATTGCCAAGGTCTCAAAGGCTGATGTTGATCGGGTTGTTCGTGAATATCTTGTCCGGTCCAACCGAACTACCGGCCTCTTTGATCCTGTGGAAAAGCCCGAGAGGGCAGCTATTCCAGTGGTGGGAGATCTGGCGGTAACTTTAAAAGATTACAAGGGTGGTGAGGGTGTAAAGTTGGGTGAACAGTTTGCTCCAACTTTGGAAAATATTTTTTCGCGCACGGATTTTGGTTCGCTAAATGAAAAAGTCCGCTTTGCCCTTTTGCCCAAAAAGTCCCGGAACGGACAAGTAACTTTGAAGGTTTCTCTTGGATATGGTAATGAGGAATCTCTTAAGGGGGCAAACGCAACCGCAAATTTGCTACCACAATTGCTAAGAAGGGGAACAAAAACCAAATCAAGGCAACAAATTGAGGATACATTAAGCCAGCTCAAGGCTCAGATTGTTCCTTCCGCCGGGGCAGGTAGCCTTGGTTTCACGGTGATTGCCCGTAGGGAAGTATTGCCCCAGGTTCTGGACCTTCTTCATGAGATTCTTCGGGAGCCGGTTTTTCCGGAATCAGATTTTGAAGTGCTTAAAAACCAGGGTCGTGAGGGTTTGGAGCGGAGTAAGACGGAACCGATGCCACTTGCCCAAAGGGCACTACTAAGGACGCTTTTCCCATACCCTGATGGCGATGTGCGCAAGGTGCCAACCATAGAGGAATCAATTGAAAACAACAAAAACCTCTCGCTTGAGGGAGTAAAAAAACTTTATGCCGATCAGCTTGGTGCGGAGGATGTGGAGCTTGTCGCTGTGGGGGATTTTGATCCATCACAGGTCAAAGGCTTTTTGGAAAAATTGACCACGAATTGGAGTGCTAAAACTTCCTACAGGCGTATTGAATCCAAAGCATTCCCGGATCTCCAGGGGTCTAAAAAAATCATCAATACACCGGATAAGGCAAACGCTTTCTATCTCGCCGGTTTTTCTCTTGCCTTAAGGGATGATCATCCGGATAGCGCCACATTGGAGTTGGCGAATTTCCTGCTAGGTGGTGGAACCCTTTCCTCGCGGTTGGGAAATAGGGTCCGTCAAAAGGAAGGTTTGGCTTACGGAGTAAACTCCAACCTCTCTATAGATAATCAGGATTATTTGGCACGATGGTTGATCCTGGCTTCGTGTAACCCTTCCGCGATTTCCAAAACAGAAAAAGCGATTCAGGAAGAAGTCGAAAAAATGGTATCGGAAGGATTCACCCCGATTGAGATTTCCGAGGGGCGCAAGGCCTTATTGGCGGAATCGATCAACGCCAGGTCTTCGGATGGAGGCGTGGCGGCAATCCTTTCCGATGCTTTGGAGGCAAAGCGTGGAGTGGATTTTTATATCGCCCAGGAAAAGAAACTTGGAATGATCGATCAGGCCGAGGTCAACAGGGTTGTCAAGGAATATTTTTCTCCTAAAAAGATGGTTATTATTGAGGCGGGTGATTTTGAAAAGAAAAAATAGCGGTCAATTTTCTTGGAATTAATCTGAATTAGTGGGCGATTTTATTTCAAAGATATTTTATTGGGAGGGATCCGGATTTTTTCCGGTTCCCTCCTTTTTTCAGATGTTGATC
>CAWUOD010000353.1:0-4207 GCA_963923115.1 uncultured Singulisphaera sp. | reverse complement strand
AAGACGCCTTTATGGCGCTTTTTGACCGCCGTTTTGAGGAAGCGATTTCCCGGATCCCCATGGGATCCAGCCTCACCCGGGCGGGTGCAAGCCTTTTGGCCCAGGCCTACGAACAGGGTGCCTATCAGGACCTTGCCGATCAGGTCCGTCAATCGGTGCGCCAATTGCGGGGCAACCGGTGGATGTACCGGGTTGGCGCCGCCGCAGAACATCCCCTGCGGATTGTACCCGATCTTTTGGAACGGGATCGAGCGACCGGGCTCTTTCCTCTTTTGCGCGAGAAAACGCCTGTTCGCCTCGACCTGACACACTCCTGCTGGTCGGACATCTTCTTTTTGGGGATGGACATGCCGGAAGGGGCCCGGGTGGTCAACATCTCGGTCGATCTCGGCGTGCATGGACGCGACGCCTCGCCGGTCGCTCCTATCACGACATGGCTTCGGGTCGTTCCCGAACCGGTGCTTCGTCTGACCAGCATCGATTTGGGCGACACAAAAGACATCCAAAATCTGGAGGAGCTTTTCAACTTTGGAAATGACCATCTTGGACTGGTCAAGGCGGCCATTGTCGCCTCGGGCCTGATTCCATCCTCGGTCGAAGGGACGGATCTTTCACTTGCCGAAATCCTTGGACGGATCGTTCGTCCGGGCTATGGGATCGAGGTTGCCAGCCGGGTCGGCGGTATCCCCAAGGGATCGCGTCTGGCCGTTTCGACCAATCTCCTCGCCTCCCTTATTAGTCTGCTCATGCGGGCGACGGGACAGGCCGCATCCCTCGAGGGTGGCCTGGGCGCGGATGAGGCAAGGCTTGTCGTCGCGCGGGCGATTCTTGGCGAATGGCTTGGGGGATCGGGCGGTGGATGGCAGGATTCAGGCGGGGTGTTTCCCGGTATCAAGCGAATCGAGGGACAAATCGCGACAGAAGACGATCCCGAATGGGGGATTAGTCGGGGAAGGCTCTTGCCCAGGCACACCATCCTTCAACAGGAAGACCCCGCCTTTGATTCAGGGCTTTTCGCCGAGCGGCTTTCCCAAAGCCTGATTCCGATGCATGGTGGGATGGCGCAAAATGTCGGGCCCATTCTCAACATGGTCACGACGCATTATCTTTTGCGATCGGGGCCACAATGGGCAGCCCGCAAGCAGAGCCTTGAACTATATGGAAAGATCCTGTCCGCTGTTCGCTCGGCGGACATTCAACAGCTCGCGGGGCTGGTTGATCAGCACTGGAATGGGCCTTTGGCAACGATCATCCCCTGGGTGACCAACGCCTTCACCGAGGCCGTGATCGCCAAATCGAAAGCCCAATTCTCCTCTGATTTCTGGGGTTTTCAGATGTTGGGAGGGATGTCGGGTGGCGGCATGGGCCTCTATGTCGATCCCAGGCGCCATGGTCGTGCCAAGGATGAGCTTCTGGAAATCCTGGTCGGCACCAAGCGACACATGCAGGACATCCTTCCATTCGCGATGGATCCGGTGGTCTATGATTTCCGGATCAATCAGAAGGGGACATTCGCCGAACTTCTCCGGGGACCGGAAGCCGTCATGGGCGCCCCGTACATGGAGCTGATGATTCCCAGGGTATTGGCGGAAACCCGGATCACGGGCCGGCCGGTCGATCCACTTCGACGGGGCGAATTCAACTTTTTTGCCGCGCAGCCGGGAACCACACCGCATCTTGGCGTATTCCGGGGAATGACCGCGACGGTTTTTCCCGGCGAACACTCAGGCGGCGCGGTTCATCCCCCCGAATGGGACACCCAGGCCCAATCGATCATGGAGCGCTTCGGTTTCGACCCGATTCAGCATTCCAAGAATCGCGAGGACCTTCTCAAGGGGCGAATCGGCCTTGCCCGCAATCGGTTGTCCATTGATGTCGACATCAAGGATCTGGAATCTTCCGATTGGATTGATGCCGCGGGCGCGGCCATTCGACCCGATTCGACACGGGGTCGCGAACTTATCGCCAAAGGTGGCGTTGGAGTGGTCAGCCTCGCCGGGGGTGTCGGCTCGCGTTGGACCATGGGTGCGGGTGTTGTCAAAGCGGTGAATCCTTTCGTGGGTATCGCCGGCAGACACCGTTCCTTCCTGGAGGTGCATCTGGCCAAAACCGCGAAAACCCAGCGCGACACGGGCGGAGTCATCCCCCATTCCATCACAACAAGCTACCTCACCCACGATGCCATCGAGAGTCATCTTCCCGAAGCGGGAACCCTTTTGAAAGAGGTCGATGTCCGCCTTTCCCCGGGTCAATCGATCGCCCATCGCCTCATTCCGACGCGTCGTGATCTGATGTTTCTCTGGGAAGAATCCGCCCAGGCGAAGCTGGACGAAAACAAACAAAAAGTCCGGGACGCATCCCGCCGGGCGATAATGGACTGGTGCCAGGCGGCGGGTGAGGCCACCGACTATGTCGACAATATTCCCCTGCAAAGGTTTCATCCACCCGGGCACTTTTACGAAGTCCCCAATCTGATCCTTGGTGGCACGCTGGCTTCGATGTTGACGGCGCATCCGGGGCTCCAGTGGCTTATGGTGCACAATATCGACAGTCTTGGCGCGACCGTATGCCCTGGAGTGCTTGAAAAGGTGGAGGCCTCGGGCGCGACCATTGCTTTTGAGGTGATTCCCAAGCGCGTGGAGGACCACGGCGGTGGTCTGGGCCGGGTGGCGGGACGACCACGCATCATCGAGGGGCTCGCACAGCCCGACGACACGACGGAGTTTCGACTTGGGCTTTACAACAGCCTCACCACCTGGGTTCATATCGACCGTTTCCTTGCGTTTCTGGGTCTTGACCGGAATGCGGTCCTGGCGGGCGACAAGGGAGTGCTTGGCAAGGCCGTAAGACATCTGGCATCGCGGGTGCCAACCTATGTTACCATAAAAGATGTCAAAAGGCGCTGGGGTCTGGGTCACGAAGACATCTTCCCTGTCGTGCAGCTCGAAAAGCTGTGGGGCGATCTTTCCAATCTGGAGGATCTCCCTTCCGCTTATCTGCGTGTGGATCGTTTGCGTGGCCAACAGCTCAAGGATCCCGCCCAGCTTGACGGCTGGTCGAGAGATGGGAGTCTGGCCCATATCCGGTCCCTGTGCGGCTGGTGAACGGGTGACAGGTTTGGGGATCGCTATTGATGGGGTCTCCCGATGATGGGTTTATAGGGGTTGCCCCGGGAAGTGCTTTCCCATGAAATACTCCTGACTGCCTACCCTGCTTTTCCTTCTTTTTTTCCATGGAATCCTCCCCATGCGCATCCCGGCGATTGTTTTCCTGGGCTTCATCGCAAATCCGGCTTTGGCGGTGGATCCCGCCCCGACCAGTCTCAAGCCCGCGATGAAATACAACGAGGTCAGGGAGGTCGCTCCCGGGGTCTTCTTCCGGTTTTCGCAGATTTCCGCCACCGACCCCAGTCTTCCTTTTGGTGGGAGCAACAATGCCTGGGTTGTTTTCAGGGACTATGTGGTTGTGATTGACGCGAACTTCCCCAAGGAAGCCCGGGATGTCATCGCCGAGATCCGGAAAACCACTAATAAGCCTATCCGGTATGTCTTTGACACACACCACCATGGCGACCATGCCTGGGGGAACGCTGTCTGGGCGGCCGAGGGCGCCGCTGTCATCGGGCACCGTTTTTGCGCGGAACGGATGAGAGGGGATGCCAAGGAATTTGCCGATGCCGGCAAAGGGCCCAACGCCCGCAAGGATGTCGCTGAAAGCACCTTCCGCGTTCCGGATCTTCTTTTCGATGACAAACTGGTCCTCGACGATGGAACCCAACGGGTGGAATTCCTTTTTATGGGGCATGCCCACACCTCAGGCGATGCCTGCGCCTGGATCCCCAAACACGGGATCCTTTGCACGGGCGATGCCTGTGTCAATGGCGCGTTCAACTTCATGGGGCATAGTGACTCCGCCTCGTGGGTGCGAGCTCTTGAACGGATGGAGGCGCTCGACCCCAAAATGATCTGTCCCGGTCATGGTCCCGTCGATGGCCCCGAATTGGTCAAAAGGCAAAAACGCTACTTTGTCGATCTGCGCGAGGCGGTTCGCAACTCGGTCAGGGAAAACAAAACCCTTGATGACGCCAGGATGGCCATCAAACTACCCTGGTACAAGGAATGGACCGGAGTGGATGTCAAAGCGGATAATATTGCTCATGTTTATGGGGAAATGACCGGAACCATCGCGCCATGGGATCTGCGCGAGG
>CAWUOD010000352.1:0-4213 GCA_963923115.1 uncultured Singulisphaera sp. | reverse complement strand
TTTGGCTTCTCCTGATTGCCCGAATGGAGTCGCTCCACGGTCCACACACCGTTCGCCCCGGTAATTCGACTCAGCCCCTCATAAGATGCGGCCATAATAAAGGGATTTCTCCCATCCTCCCTCACGGGAACAAAATTGTGGACGACATGAAGGGATTGGTCCAGCGGCATGATCTTCCATGGGTCTGTCTCGGGATTCGAGCCCGGCTTGATGGACAAAATTCTTGCCGGCCTCCCATCCATCCAGTTGGCTTTGGCGGATGCGTCCCGCCCCATGAGAGGAACGGCTATGACCTCGTCTTTCCCATCTCCATCAAGATCGGCGGCGCGAATCCGGTGGATGGTCGGTTCCTCGGTGATCGGAAACACCTTCCAGGATTCCCCCCAACGCATTGGCTGTCGCAACCATTGGATTGTTCCCCCAGAGGCGGTGTTGAAAGGTTTCCAATCCGCTCCCACCACCAAATCCAGACGACCATCACCATTCACATCCAGCGAGGTAATGCAGACAAGATCCGGTTTGGCAAAATCCCTTGCGATTTCGAAAGGCTTAAAATCGGGTGCGGGAAAAGCCAGAATTCGCTTGCTGTCAAGAACGATAATATCCGTCCTGCCGTCATGATTGAGATCGCAAAGGTGAACCGCATAGCCCACTGTCAAATCTGATGCGATCTGCACGACCCTCCAATCTTTAATGTCAAATTGGGCAGTTAGGGTTGAAGGTATCAGCAGCAGCATAGCGCCAGCGACCCATCCAAGAAACTTTAAGCCCTTCATGGAGTTCTCTACCTTTCCGTATTTCCGATGGGAAAGCATGGACAAAGCAAAGGCTACTGCCCTGCCTGTTCTTTCCTCTTGCCAGGATGGCTTGCTCTCATTGAAAGGGAATTTCATGCCGGAATCGAGATGGCTCCCGAATTGTTCCGTGATCCTTCGGTTGGCATTCACTGCTTTTCCCGTGACCCTGATGGTCATTCCCTCGATTGCAGCCCGGGCCAATGAACCAAACGCGTCCGAAATCGAAGCGGGATTTGTCAAGCTGGACCAGGATAAGAGTGGCGCCCTCGATGAGACAGAGTTCAGCCTTGCCAAGGAACGGATTCGCGGGGAGCTGAAATCACATTTCATAGGCTTGGTGCGTTTTGACCGCATGGGCGAGAGCGCCATGCCCCGGCTGTTTGCACGCCTGGATTCAGACGGTGACGGCAAGCTGAATAAAAACGAGTTCAGAAATCTTCGCGGCTCTTTGACCGATTTGCTTAAAAGCCGAAACGGAAAATAATTCCCCAAGCCTCCGTTTCACAAACTCCCTGAAAGGGTGCGCTGCAATCCATGAAAATGGTCGCAACGCACCCTTTTTCTTTCGAATCCTTTAACTTTCGAAAAGCGGAATGGACCAAAGAAAAAATGGACCAAAGGAGTGTTCCGGGTGCCAGTCATGGCCGTCTTCGCTAAAAAGTGTACATGGATGTCTATTGTAAATCCCCCCCGGGTTCCCTGCGGGAATTGATTCTTCCAATTGCGGTTATTGGACTTACTTTCGGGTTGCCCTTGACCGGGGTCGTCGATTGTTACCCCTTCACAGGGGCTCCCATGTTTAACGAGGAGCCCCTTGTTTATTGCGAATACAGCGCAAAAGATGGCCTCGGAAATGAAATACCCCTTGAACTCCTTCGACTTCAGCGAATCGACAATGGCAATCCGCCAGGGCATGGCCACGGCAGGAAACCCAGGAAATCCATTGACCGACTCGGAAAAATTCCGTCGGTGGATGAGGTTGAGGAGGCGGTTTGGGGAGGGCTGATCGAAAATCGAATGGCCCAAAAGGTCCATGGTTCCGTCACCATTGAGGTCCAGGTGATTGGGGATGTTGATGGAAACCGTATTGGAATTTTGCCTGAAAAATCGAGAAAACAGACAGTGTGGATCCAATGAATCCAACATCGACACAGCGTCTGCTTTCCTGGCTTTTGACACGGCATCCCGCCACCTTTGGCAGGTTGTTTGAGTTTTTCGTGGTTTTTTGGTCCGCTTGCCTTTGCACCTATCTTCCGGTCACCCAGTTGACCGAAAGGGTTTACGATACCCCCCAAAACGAGACAATCGCCACGATCCTGCACCCCTTTCGTGGCTCGTTGTTGTCCAATCCTATGGTTGAAATAGGGTTGGTCCTGGGTGTTTGGGTCTGCGCGGCACTGTGGCTATGCCAGCGGCTTCTCCCTTTTTCGTCCTGGCTAACAGCTCTTCTGTTTACACTCGCATGGGCTGTCCGGTTGGAAAATATGGGAAAAACCATCCATGTGAGCCATCTGTCCGCCTTGCTGCTATGGGTCCTGGCATGGTGGCGACAGGAAACACTTAAGGAATTTCGGGAGGCGTGTTCCCAGGGCCAATCATGGTCGGGCCTATTTTATCCGGAATGGGTGTTTCAATCCTGTCTAACAATTGCCGCGCTTTTTTACGGATGGGCCGGATGGAGCAAATTGGCCTCAAGCGGTCTGGATTGGGCCAACGGGATCTCGATGCAACTCTGGACAAAGCTATGGGGCAATCCCGATTTTTTCGCGACAAACTGGGTTTTGGAATCGCGCCCATTCACCATATTTCTGCAGGCCTTGAGCCTGGCCCTCGAGGTTTTTGCGCCATTGGCCATCCTGCCCTTTTTCCGAACCTGGATTGGCATTGGCCTGATTGGAATGCACATCGGAATCGTGACCATTTTTGGATGGGGTTTCCACGGAAACATGATTTTTGTCGCTCTTTTGATGCTCCCGTTCCGTCAATGGCTTGAAGAAGGTCGCCTGGATTGGAGAATGTTCTGGAATCCGTCACCCAACAAGATCCCATCCCCCAAGGCCTGAAGATTGGCGCTCCCATGAACATCGTCGTCACAGAGGCCCTCACAATGGGCTCGGAAATTTCCTGGGAGCCCCTGAAAGCTCTGGGAAACCTGATCATCCATGAATCGACCACCCCCGATCGTGTCGCGGAGCGATTGAAGGATGCCGACATCGCCGTAATCAATAAAGCCCGAATCACCCCGGCCGTTCTTGAACAATGCCCATCCCTGAGGTTGGTAACCCTCACCGCAACAGGTCACGATTGCGTGGACAAAACCGCCACCAGGGCCAGGGGAGTAATCGTCGCGAATGTCCCGGAATATGGCACCCACACCGTGGCCCAATTCACCTGGTCGCTGATTCTTGAACTTGCCCACCGGGTTGGCGCCCACGGCCAATTCAGCCAGGATGGTTTGTGGAGCAAAAGCCCGGTGTTTTGCCTTTGGCGAACTCCCCAGGTGGAACTTGCCGGGAAAACATTGGGATTGGTTGGGGTTGGAAGGATTGGAGCCCAGGTTGCCCGAATTGCCCAGGCGATGGACCTGAATGTGATCGCCGTGCCTGGTCCATCGGGCAGAGTGCCCGCGGGCGTCACCGCGGTTTCACTTGGGCAATTGCTGGAACAATCCGACATCGTCTCCCTGCATTGTCCCCTGAATGAATCCAATCGTCACATGATCAACCGGGATACCCTGTCGAAAATGAAACCAGGGGCTTGGCTGATCAACACGGCCCGGGGTGGACTTATTGATGACCTTGCTTTGCGCGAGGCCCTTGTTTCGGGAAAACCCGCCCAGGCGGCGCTCGATGTTTTGGTGACCGAACCCCCGCCCGCGGACCATCCCCTATTTGGACTTCCCAACTGTCTGGTTACCCCACACATGGCCTGGACGACCCGTGAGGCACGCCAACGCCTTATGGATGAAACTGCCGAAAATATCCGGTCATTTCTGGCCGGCAAGCCTCGCAACATTGTTGGTTGATCAAAATACCCAAGGGGGAAAAAAATGGCGGATAAACCAATTGTCGGGGTGATCATGGGATCACAAAGTGATTGGGAAACCATGTCCCACACCAGCGCCATTCTGGACGAATTGGGTGTCCCCCACGAAACCCGGATCGTGTCCGCGCACCGCACGCCAGATTGGCTATTTGAGTATGCTTCCACAGCCGAGGAGCGAGGTATCGAGGTTATTATCGCCGGGGCCGGAGGCGCGGCCCATCTGCCCGGAATGGCGGCCTCCAAAACGGTTCTCCCTGTCCTGGGAGTCCCGGTTGAATCCCACGCGCTCAGGGGTGTCGATTCGCTTCATTCCATCGTCCAGATGCCCGCGGGAATCCCGGTGGGAACCCTTGCAATCGGAAAGGCGGGGG
>CAWUOD010000351.1:0-4215 GCA_963923115.1 uncultured Singulisphaera sp. | reverse complement strand
CAATCCCACCAAGGATTTTCATCAGGGTGGATTTGCCGGCCCCGTTTTCGCCTATAAGGGCCACAACTTCTCCAGCAAAAAGGTGCAAGCCCACACCACTAAGGGCTTGGGCTCCACCAAATCGCTTCGAAATTTTTGCAACCTCAAGTATGGGCTTTTGAGCCCCTTTGTCAATGGAACTCATTTGAATCGTTATTTACCCAATAGCTTATTCAAATCTTTTTGAAATGTGGCTGCATTGTCCTTGGTGATTACTTTGTGTGGAATATCAATAATTCCATCCGCAGGAATCTTTACAGATTCAGGTTTGCGAACCAGGTCTGCCATCATTTTGACGGATTGAAAACCAAACTCAAAGGGATTTTGAACAATGGTTCCGGCAATGTCTCCGGATTTAATACCTTCAAGGGTTTCATTGTCTTCATCAAAACCAACAATCTGTACTTTTCCAACCCGCTTTGCGTCTTTTACAGCGGCAAGGATTGCGGGTGCGTTGTAAGCCCAAAGACCAACAAGGCAAAGGTCATCGGCACCCTGATTTTTGGCCAAAACATCCGATGCATTGTCCTTGGCCTTATTTTTGTCGACTCCATCGGTGTAAGTGCCAAGAACCTGATAATTTCCATATTTCTTGCCATCAGGAGATTCCCGAAGTCCTTTGCTTTCCACTCCCTCCAAAACATCTATCACACCCTGGCGGCGTTCCCGTGCATTGATCGGATCCAATTGGCCAACGAAAAGGGCAACCTTGCCCCCGTTTGGTAAAACTTTCTTGACCAATTCCCCCACGCTGCGGCCAGCTTTGATATTAGCTGTGCCCATGTACGCTTTGCGTTTGCTCTTGTTGGCGTCATTATCAACACAAATCAGGGGCACGCGCGAGGCTACATCATCCAAAAAGGCAATTTGATTCTCAGGGCTGATTACGCTCACGGAGATGGCTTGGGATTTATTTGTCAAAAGGTCTTCGATGATTTGTTTCTGGGTGGCAGCCGCACCGTCCTGCGGCCTTTTGAATTGAAGGTCCACATTCACTTCCTCAGCCGCCTTCCGGGCGCCCGCTTCGCAAATGGTCCAAAATTCCGCCGCATTGTTGGAAACAAAAGCAACTTTGATTTTGGTTTCGCTTTTCGAGCCGGTTGTGTTTTTACCACCTTTTTTGGGCGCCTCCTCACCACAACCTGTGGCGAAGAGGGACAAAGCGATTAGGCAACTGGCAAAGGAAAATTGTCTCTGCATGATGACCCCGGGAAGAGGAGGATGTCTTTCGGAATTGGAACTACCCAACCGACTTTCATTATGGAAGTTAGGATACTTCCCCTTTGCGTATTTCAAAGGGCAACCCCGTCTCTCAAGGTGCTGAATGAGCCCCCTTTGGGATATTTTGGAAAAAGGTGGGCCGGGAATATGAAAAGTAAAGTGCAGGGGGATAATCGGGGCTTAATAGATATTAATTGCTAACTAGGATTTGGGGACCGGGGGCGCACTTGCCCTGGCATCTGTTGGAATAACAGGATTGGCCCCGCGCATTTGCTTTTCGAATGTGCTTTGTTGCTGGGTTTGCTGGATGATGGGTTGTGCCGAAACCAGTGCGTCCCCGCTGAATCCCGATTTTTTGAGGAACAAGGTTGCCAGGTTGTTTGGATCCGGGAGTTTGATGTTTCGCTTGGGGCCGCCCCTTCGTTTTTCATATTTTGCGATTTCGGCCATGTGGGTTCCATCTGGGGCGCCAAAGTTTCCCCCGCGGTCCGAGAACATTACAACTTCCTGCGGAGCGTTTGTGGAGTAATTTCTTGTCATCGGACCTTCAAGTGCTTCCCGCTCGGCGACCATCTTAGCCATTTCAAGGGAAATAATAGCAGCAAGTTGCGGATCGCTTGCCTGGCGGACAAGGCCCTCTGTTACAAAAATTTGATCGAGGCCCCGGTGGAAAACTTCGATCTGTTCCCCTCCAATCGTGTGGATACTTGGGCGAAGGCCAACAGCCTTGTTTGAATCAACTATTTTCTGGCCAATTTTGCCTGCCCGAATTGCATTTTCAGTGGTTGCGGGACTTATCTTGGGCATTTCAGGGGTTTCCACTGCCTTGAAGTGGCCCCATGGCACATCTGGAATCATCAGGTTTTCCTTGGTCGCACTTTTGCAACCAACCAAGCTGCTGCTCCAGATCAAAAGGGCAAAGAAGATTAAACAACGCATGTACCGTCCCCAATCAATTGTGGGGAGGGTTAGCCGAAATCAAGTTCCCGGAGCAAGGGCAAAAGCACAGATTATGTCAATTTGAGAAGGATTTTTCCCGGCTTCCCGGGTTGTCCAGCCAGTTCAAGGGCTTTGGGCCATTCCTCCAGATCAAAAGTTCCACCAATCGTGGTTGCCAAAGTTCCGTCTCTTAGCAATCGCGAAATCTCACGGAAAAGCATAAACATGGTCAGCTTGCCTTGGTCCTTCACCCATTCCGATAGCCAGAACCCTTCCACCGTTTTCATTCCGTTGAGCAATTGTCCGGGATCAATTGGGATTGGTTGACCGCTCAGGCGCCCATAAACCTGGAGGCGGCCGTGGCGACCCAATAAGGAAAGGACCTCTGAACCAAGTTGACCGCCTATGCAGTCGAGGCCAAAGTATACGCCATCACTTCCAAGGACCCTTTTTGCCTCGTTTTGCCAATCTCCCTCGGTTACAAGAGTTTTGGTCCCACCTTGGCTTTGAACCGTGTCAACCAATTCTTTGCGCCTAACCAGGTTCAGGGTTCGAATTCCCAATTTGTTTGCCAAACGGGCGACCATCAGGCCAACGGCTGTGGATGCGCCGGTTTGAATTAACCAGGAACCCTTTGGAATTTTGAATTGTCTGGTTAGCATAGCCAGGGTTGTTGCCGGGTTGACAAAAAATGAGGCAACTTGTTCCGTTGGGATGTCCCCCGGGACTGGAACGGCTTTAATTGCCGGAATGACGACTTCTTGTGCCCAATTGCCGGAGTCCCCGTTAAGGACAGCGACTCTTTTTCCCAAGACCCGCCAGGCAAGTGGGCCTTTGCCTTCCTCGACAATTCCAACTCCCTCGAATCCAGGAATGCAAGGTAGTTTGGGCTGTCTGCCATATTTACCCTGGATCATTAATAGGTCGGAAGGGTTAACCGGGCTGTAAAGCATCCGCACACGAACTTCGCCCCACCCTGGTTTGGGAGAGGGCAGTTCCTTTATTTGAAGGGATTGCGGTATTGGGCCCCACTCATCAACCACCAAGGCTTTCATGCAATTCCCTTTCCAAAAATCATTCAAAGGTCGAAATAGCAAAATGATTAGAAAATTGCAAGCTGGGGAAGATGGGTTTTGTTTTCAAGTCCTATGGGTTTTAACGCCGATAGGAATATTGACGTTGCCCGTTTCTATTCCTTCCATCTTTTTTGGAAAAATACTCATGCCTTGGAAGCGCAAAACCCGAATCGCGCTAACCATAGCTGCCCTTTGGAGCATGGGGATTGGAAGCGGATGTACCAGAAGGTTTTTTAGGGAGCGGGCGGACAAGGAAGTTACCACGCTTTTGGCTTCGAAGGATCATCACGAAGACTGGAAGATTGAATTTTGGAGGCCTTACCCGGACCCTCAAGCTCGATTTGCCTCTCCTGGAAACCAGGATGTGCCACCGATGCCGGAAGACGATCCGGCAGCCCGTTTTGATTCCCCCAATCCCCAACAATCGAAGAGGGCGGGGTACGGCGCCTTGGAGGGAACCGGTTATCTTGAAATTTTGGAGCAATTTGACCGGGAAAACCGTGAGGAGGAAAAACGGGACCCCGATAAACCTGACCGGGAATTGCTTCCCGACCCCAGGTCAGCAAGCTCCGCAAAAGATAACGGGCCAATCATCCAGACATCGTTTCAGGAACAACAGCAGAACCGCCCGATTCCTGCAGGGACACCATCCGATTATCCCGAGCAAGGCGCAAGACGGTATCCCGATCTTGAGACGGAACCAGGACTTGGCGAACAAGCGGTTCGGAATCCGTTGAGGGAGGATCGCCAACCCTTTCGCATCAATATTGCGCAGGCTTGCGACCTGGCTTTGGTAAACAGTCGCGAGTACATGACCAGACGGGAAGATGTGTATATCGCGGCTTTGCCTGTGACCCTTCAGCGTTTTTCGTTCATGGGGCAGTTCTTTGCCACCTGTCTCTTATACACATCTCCGAGCCCACGAGACCAGAGAGGATCT
>CAWUOD010000350.1:0-4226 GCA_963923115.1 uncultured Singulisphaera sp. | reverse complement strand
ACCTGATCCAGAGCCTATGCAAAATGCGATTTCCAGGTTGAGTGAAACCGACTGGGTGGTATTTTCAAGCACCAATGGAGTTAATTCCTTCTGGCAAGCCCTAAAAAGTGCCGGTAAAGATTCGAGGAGTATCGGGAATTGCAAAGTTGCTTGTATAGGGCCATCGACTGCGTCGGCTTTGGTTCCCTTTGGAATCACTGCCGACCTGGTTGCAAAGGAATATTCAAGCGAGGGAATTGTCAACGACCTTGGAAAATTGTGTCAGGGGAAAACAGTTTTGTTGGTCCGCGCCAACAGGGGCAGGGATCTTTTGGAGAAGGAACTGGGAAAGATTGCCAGGGTCATTCAGGTGGCAGCATACTCCCATTCTGACTTGACATGCCTTCCCCAAAGTCGAAAAGACCAGCTGGTTAAGGGTAAATGGGATTGGGTGGTTTTGGGCAGTAGCACGATTGCGAAGCAATGGGTGGATTTGACAAAAGATTTGGACAGCCTGAAACTTCCGCGAATCGCGGCAATCAGTCCAATTACGGCTGAGATTGTTGGAATTAACGGGCGGAATGTTGATGTGATAGCAAAAGAATTCACTTTTGCGGGAATCGCAAAAGCCATTGCAGCCCGAAGAACCAGCTCAGGACAAAGCCTAATTTAAATCACGAAAGGCATCAAAGCCTAAAAAGAAAACAATACCCGCTGTGATCAACCCAAAAATGTCAATCAGGCTTGATCCCCCAAATGGAAAACCCATCACCAGATCCAACAGGAAAAGAACCAAAACCAGTCCGGCAGCTCCCATGGAACCGAAGCAGAACCATTTCTCCATAAAGGTTGCCTCGTCAAGTATCAGTCGGGACAAACAATTAACCAAGCCAGTAGCATAAAGCAAACGGCTTGCCTCTTAAGAATGGATTAGGGCTTCCGTCCGTGAATTCCAGAGCGGATTTTTTCTGAAGAAAATTCCGGAATCTACTTGGAAAAATCCGGGGAATCGGCAATTTAGGCGGGATATTGATTTGCCATTCCTTACTGTTATGTTCCGAAATTATTTGGTCGTGCAACCCAAGTGGCTTTTTCCCAATTCAAACAAATCTGGATGAGGTTGACGCCAAGGCATCATTTGGATTCTTCTAAGGGGCCAGAGTTTAGGAAGGTTGGCGGGTGTGCGTCCGGCCTGGCCAATGGCTCGGGCCCAATTAATTGCCAGGGATGGCGGTATGAAGAATTTTATCAGGGTGCTTCAGTTTGCCTGGCCCTATCGGGCAAGAATTGTTGCCTCCTTTGGCTGTGCTTTTTTGGCTGCCATTCTTTGGGGCCTGAACTTTACAAGCATTTACCCATTCCTGAAGACGCTTCAATCCGACCAGGCACCCAGTCAATGGATAGAGTCCTGGATCCAGGACATCGATAACAATCTCCAGGAAGCAGAGGCTTCCCAGCTGCGTTTTCAATCACGGGAAAAGCAGATTGAAGCAGTAACCGACCCTAAACTTGCAGAAAAACAATTAAGGGATTTAACCTTTGATCAAGTAAGAAACGACACAAAAATTCAATGGCTTCGAAGCAAAAAACATTACCTTCATTTGGCAAAAAAATATGTAGTTGATTTGTTGCCTGTTGACACTTTCAAAACATTAGTATGTGTTGTTCTTGCTGTAATTATAGCTGTTACATTAAAATGCATATTCGAAATTATCCAAGATAGCCTGGTTGGCAGTGTAATAAACCGAACAATATATGATATTAGAAATAAGTGTTTTGCACATGTGATCCGTCAGGATGTGGACCAGTTCAACGACCAGGGATCTGCGGTCCTCATGGCGCGATTTACCAACGATATGGATTCATTGGCCACCGGCATGAAGACTCTTTTCGGGAGGGTCATCGCGGAACCACTTCGCGTGGTTGCCTGTATTGCTTTGGCGTGCATGATTAGTTGGCAATTAACCCTGATGTTTTTGATCATTGTCCCCGCGGCACTTCTTGTGTTAACCAGGATTGGCCGCACCATGAAAAGGGCAACAAGAAAACTGCTGGAAAGGATGTCCAAAATATTTCAAATCCTCCAGGAAGCCTTTCAGGGAATTCGCACGGTCAAAATCCATACTGCGGAAGCACTTGAACGACGCAGGTTTCTAAAGGCGACAAGGGATTATCGTTATCGTTCAAATATCGTTGTTTATCTGGATGCCATGGCAGGTCCAATTGTTGAGGTTTTGGGAGTTGCTGCTGTGGCCGCCGCGCTTTTGGCGGGCGCTTTCCTTGTGCTCCGGCACCAAACATCTCTGTTTGGAATTCGGATGTCGGAGCAACCTATGGATCCGGAGGCCCTCATTCAGCTTTATGTCCTTTTGGCGGCTATTTCGGACCCGGTTCGAAAGTTATCCAGTGTATTCACCAAGCTCCAGGCGGCTTGGGCTGCGTCTGACAGGGTATTTGAAATTTTGGACAAGGTGCCCAAAATTTCCACAAATTCCAAAGGATTGCGTTTGGAGGCTGTTCCAGGAAAATCATTGGGCGTTCGGATAGTTTCAGGCAAGGGTGACCTTGCTCCATGGTGTGAACCCGAAGATGAAATTCCCCTACTTCGATTTCAGGAGGTTGGTTTTTCCTATCAAACAGGTGTGCCGGTTCTTCGGGATGTCAGTTTTGATGTCAAAAAAGGCGAAACCATTGCGGTTGTTGGCCACAACGGATGTGGCAAATCCACTTTGTTCAGCCTTTTGCCACGCTTCCATGATCCTGATCATGGGTCTATTCAGCTTTTGGGACATGACTTAAGGCAATTTCACCTTCGCAGCCTTAGAAAAATGGTTGGCCTTGTCACCCAAAATTCGGTGTTGTTTGACGATTCGGTCTATGACAACATTTGCTACGGAATCAAAGGAATAACCCGGGAGCAGGTCGAAGAAGCCTCGCGAAAATCCCATGCACACGAAATGATACTGAAACTCCCATCCGGATACGAAACCATGGTGGGAGAGGGGGGAAGCCGACTTTCAGGTGGACAACGCCAACGAATTTGCCTGGCACGGGCTATTCTAAGAAACGCCCCGATACTTCTTTTGGACGAATTCACAAGCCAGTCAGATCCTGAAAGCGAAGCCCTAATCCACAAGGCGATGGAGGATTTCGTTCGAGATCGAACAGTTTTCATGATCACCCATCGGCCCTCCTCTGTTCATATGGCGAGCAGGATTTTGGTCCTCGAGGCGGGCCGCGTGGTAGGTTTGGGAACCCATTCCGATCTCCTTCAGACTTGTGTCGCTTATCAGAAGTTTTATCAGAGTGATTACAGACGCAAATCCGCTTAATATGAGCCCGTACCGGGGTAGGTTGAACCAGGGTATGCGATGGGTTATCGCTGCCCTGGTTATTTGGTTTTTGTTTGTTCATCGATTGGCTGATCGCGACCTGTGGAGTAGCCACGAAGCGCGATCCGGAATGAATGCGCGAACCATTCTCGATGGCGGAATTTGGTGGTTGCCTGGTCGAACCAGTGACTTGCCAGATGTGCAAAAGCCGCCAATGTATTACTGGATGGTGGCGTTTTTTTCTGGTGAATCCAGTAATGTAGGACCCTTGACCATTCGGCTTCCATCAACCTTGGGGGCAATGGCTTGCATTTTCTCGATATATTTCATTGGCTGCCTTCAGGGAGAGAAAAAAACCGGATTTCTCGCAGCAATAATTTGTTCCACCGCGGTCCATTTTGTGTGGTCATCCAGGATTGGACGGATTGATATGCCGCTGGCAGGGGCGGTTAACCTGTATTTTCTTTTTGCCCTGAGATTTATTCTTACATGGAAAACTTCGAATTTGGTTTTGGCATCCTTAATGGTCACCATTGCCATTCTTTTGAAAGGCCCGGTGGGTTTGGTCCTTTGCGGAATTGCAGCATTGGCGATTTTGCTCACCAAAGCCAGAAACATTTCGGCATTTTGTGGGCTGGGGCTTACAGGATTTTTAGGCCTGATATGGGCAGTCCCCTGGTTCTGGGCGGCCCATCTGGCAACAAACGGAGAGTTTAGCCGTTTATTTTTTATTGAACACAATTTGGACAGAGGTATGGGATCGGGACGATTGCGCACTCACCCCATTTGGTTTTATCCCGTGCAGTTTATGTGGGATTTCCAACCATGGACGACTCTATTAGCATTTTTATATTTATTGTCTTCATATAAAATAAAGAATTCGATCATTTTTTTTAAATCAATACAAAACACAAA
>CAWUOD010000349.1:0-4240 GCA_963923115.1 uncultured Singulisphaera sp. | reverse complement strand
TATACGGCGTAAATTTTGAGCCCGTTCTCGATCGGAAAATTGCCTCCAATAGCCACACCCTTGGGGACTGTCAAACGGAGATCGTGTTGGACAAAGCTTTGGCAAGCGCGATGTCCTTGCCAAAGCTTGTCGAACTCTTTGGAGAGGAAGCGACCCGAAATCCGGCCGATGAATTTTGGCGCCATTTTGGAAAGCGAATTCACCACGCTTTCAGGACCCTTCCAACAGAAAACAACCCATTTCTATGGCAAATGCTTTTGGGACGCTATCCCATAGGGAACCCGGCACCCTGGTTGGACTTACCCCAATCTCCATTGATGCCCAAAATAGAATGGGCGAATACTCCCATGAACCATGCCTTGGCCAACGCACAGAATGCCTTTGATTTTTTGCACCTTTCCAACATATTGGACTGGCTTTCTCCGGAAATAGCCCGGGAAACCCTGGCATGTTCCTCCCGGGCATTGAAAAAAGGCGGCATGGTGATCGTGCGCCAGCTCAATTCGACCCTGGATATACCCCAATTAGGGGAAATGTTCGAATGGCAAACCAAAAAATCCGGCGCTTTGCATGATAAAGACCGCAGCTTCTTCTATCGCGCACTACATGTTGGGAAAAAACGATGAAAATCCAGGTTCTTGCCAATTGTGTGGACAAGGATCTGGAAATAGCTTTGCAATCCTTTGAAAAGCAATTTTCCTATCCGCTGGGACCTGGGCTTGGGTTTCACATTGACCACGGGACAGACTATCCCCGGTTTTTCCGGGCAATAGGTGATGCCACTTCCCATGTGGCCGTATCGGAAGGGGCGGTATTGGGTACCCTGGGAGCCGCGCGCCGGGATCTGTTGACTCCGGACGGACGAACCCGATCTGTTGTCTATTTGGGTGATATCAAGGTAGCTCCTTCCATGAGAGCGGGAAACACCCTGATTCACCTCGCCAATTCCGCCTACGAATGGGGAAAATCCCGGGCCGATGGGGCTTATGGAATCGTCATGGATGGCACCCGGGTGTCCCCCACCAATTACTCGGGAAGACTTGGCATTCCAAGGTTCGTTCCTGTTGGAAAAGTCTTCATCCTGCGAATAGATACAGGCGCGTTTCAAATGGAAAACCGGGAAGCCTGGATCACAACCCCCGAAGAGGGGACGGAATGTTACCGTAGGCTAAGCAAACATCGTTATGCTTCCCTTGGTGGATTTCCCAAACTCAGATCCGAAATTGATCCGGAATGGTATAAATGTACGGATGGCAGCGCATGCGGCCGCCTGGAGGACACGCGGCAGGCCAAACGCTTATTTATGGATAACGGAAATGAAATCCGAAGTGCCCACTTGTCCAATTTTGTCTTTGGAAATCTACTGGCGGGAATTGAAATATTGCTTCTAGCACTTACCCGGGCAGGCCAATTGGGTTTTCCGGCCCTTTTTGTGTCGGTCACAACTGACGAGGCGGAAACACTTTGCGAATCCTTGGCAAAGGTCATGGCCCGTGAAGCGATTACAATCGCCCCCGCGACTATTTATGGGCTTGGCCTGGAGCCGGGCGATCTTTGGAATGTCAACACTGCGGAAATCTGAAACATGTCAACCTCCCAGCAAGTTTCCCAAATCAAAAATGCGGCCAGGGAATATCTGGATACATTCCGCATGGAAAACAATCCCTACTTTGTCGCCTTGCGTGATAGATCGATGTCCCTGGATGCATTCCGCGTCACCCAGGAACAATTCTTTTTTGCTGTCACCTACTTTCCACGACCCATGGCAATCCTGATCGGACGCATTCCGGATCCATCCCTTCGCCTTGATATTTTGCGAAATCTGGTCGAGGAGCATGGAGATTTCAAGGAACAGGATTTTCACCATTCCACCTTTAAACGGTTCCTGCATTCATTGGGCAGCGATCCTGAAAAGTTAACATCTTTGCCCATCTGGCCCGCCTTGAGATCTTTTAATAGTGTTCTCAATTCTGTTTGCCTCACCGAAGAGATCGATTTCGCGGTCGCTTGCATGGGAATTATCGAACTGGCTTTTGGCGAGATTTCCGATTGGATTGGAAGAGCGGTGGTGGATCGGGGGTGGGTCCTCCCAAACCAACTTGTCCATTACAAACGCCATGCGGAAATCGATGAGCGGCATGCGGAGGAATTTTTTTCCGCCATCCAATCGGGTTGGAACGACGAAAAAAGGAAACAACTAATTGCGCATGGCCTGGAAATGGGCGCCTACATTTTTAACTTGCTTTATTCGGAAATGCACAAAGGTGGAATGCAGGGCCGGTAAATTGTCTTGCCGCCTTACTTCTTCTTGTTCGGCGGGGTCGGTTTCACCGGTTCGTTGGGGAGGTTCGCTTCACCCATCACCGTGACGGATTTGACTTTGGCGTACCCTTTTTCTCCGGTTTGCTCGACGCGGACGATGTGTCCCGAGCGGATCTGTTCCAGTTTTCCCTGAATTCCCGCGCCCTTGAGCTTCTCTTTTTCCTCGCGGGTGGGAGTCATGATACCCCCCTTGTCGTCATATGGTTGGGGCAACACCTTGAAGTGAACGGGAACGCTATCACCCACGACAAACTCGATCTCCTTGCGTGGCACTTTTTGCAGGGCGGTCGCCTGTTCTTTTGCTTTTTGCAGGACCTGTTTTTGCGCCGGGGTCAGTTTCTTCGGATTGATCTTGCTGAAATCCTCGGTCTTGGGCGGGGGCGGATCACGCAGGATGAGCCTGCCTCCCTGGGGCGTATCGGCCGCGATCCCCGCGAAGACTCCCGCGCCCAGATCGACCCCTTTCTGGGAGGTGAAGGGAGACGAAGCGGCTGCTTTCTTTGTGGCCGTCTTTTGAGTCTTGGCTTGTTCCTGCGCGGGAACAGCCAGACCGATCACGCCCAGGAGCAGCATCATCGAAAGGAATCTGACCAGAGCCAGCCAACCACGAAAAGGGATCATGGCGCATCCTTGAAAAGAGGCTTGCGGGCGGCTTCCAATTCGGACACCGACAAACCGGTCACCTCCATCATTCTGTCCAAAGGGATCAGGGTCAAGTTCCCCTCGCCCAACTTCGGGTCGCGGGCGATACTGATAGCCTGTTCGCCTTTGCCCAAAAAGACCTCGGCGGACCCGCGATCCAAAACGATTTTCAGATGGATCTCCCCCTCCTTGGGGACATCAAGACCGATCTTGTTGACAAACAGTTTTCCGGCAGGAGAGTCGTGCCTGATCTCAAGGCCCGGAACGCGAAAACCGCTCGCTCCACCATTGGATTTCCAGTTGATGTCGATCAACTGGGCTCCGCTCGACAAAGGCGCGACCGAAAGATCGCCGCCCTGGGCCCGAAGATTTCGGAAGGTGTTGGTGGTCCGCACCTGCGCCTTGATCTCCGAAACGGGGAGCGCGCATAGCCTTGGGCCCGCGGGGCCCGACACGAGGGTCAGTTCGACCGGAACCGTCATCTGCTGGTTGAACGAGGCGCCCGGGAATGTGATCCCCTGTCCCCAACCGATCTGGACAACGCGGTTTTTGGGCAGGTTGGTGAAGGTTTGTGCCGCGTAAAAGTTCCCGTGCCAAAGGCGCTGTTTGGGTCCGTTGGGGGTGAATTTCTTTCCGTCAAAATCCCCCACCAGATAGAGCCCATCCGCGCCATAAAGCACCCAGAGTTCCTTTTGCGGATCGGCCGGATCCGGGAAACGGACCAGGTCGGGACATTCATAAAAGTTTTTGATTTCGCTCTCAAATGTCCAATGTTTGAGATCGGGGGAACTGTGGAAATGAATCGCTTGTCCCTTGGCCTCGTCATAGACGGCCATGATCCACTTTTTGGTGGGCGCGTGCCAAACCAGTCGCGGGTCGCGTCCATTGTGTTTGACCACCGGGTTTCCTTCGTACTCGGTCCAGGTCACACCCGAATCGTTCGAATACGCGACACATTCACCCCGCCCGGTCGAAGTATAGGCAAGCACCAAAGGCGGCTTCCCTTCCTTGCCCCAACCCGAGGTGTTGTCCCTGTCGAGAACCGCCGACCCGGAAAACGCCCAGTCGCCATAGGCTTTGGGATTGAGCGCCTCGGGCTGATCCGTCCATTTGAACAGGTCGGGGCTTGTGGCGTGCCCCCAGTGCATATTTCCCCAGTTCCAGCCATACGGATTGTGTTGATAGAAAAGGTGGTAATTGACCCCATCAAACACCAGCCCATTCGGATCGTTGAGCCATCCTCTTGGAGCGGTGAAGTGGACCAGGGGGCGGACCG
>CAWUOD010000348.1:0-4277 GCA_963923115.1 uncultured Singulisphaera sp. | reverse complement strand
CCCTTGATTTTGTCCGTGAACCGGAAAAAATTCGGGATTTTTATGGGAGAAATTTGTTTGGCCAATCCTGTCTTATGGCAAGGCGATTGGTGGAGGCAGGCACCCGATTTGTCACCATTCATTACGACTGTTGCGATGGTTATTCCTGGGACTCCCATCGAAATAGCAAAGATGTTAAAAACCATCTACTACCAACCTTTGATCAGGGGATGGCTGCCCTTTTGGTCGATTTGGACCAGAGGGGACTCCTTGACAAAACGCTGGTAATCGCGCTTGGTGAAATGGGGAGGACTCCAAAGGCCAATGGTGACTGGGGGCGTGACCATTGGAGTTTCCTCTTCCCTGCCCTTTTTTCAGGAGCGGGAATAAGGCCCGGCGAGGTTTTTGGCCAAACAGACGGCCATGCCTCCCATCCACTTACCTTGGCGACAACACCCGAGGATTTGGCGGCAACCGTTTACCAGGCCATTGGAATCAATCCTGATCTCCGAATGGTTGATTCCCTTAATCGCGAGCTGGCCCTGATTGAAAAAGGCCGGCCTATTGAGGAGCTATGGGGATAACAATGCCAATGGAAACTCCCCGCCTGGTGGACTGTCGCCGTTCCTTTTTGCGGATTGGACTTGGTGGATTCGCATCCCTGGGGATTCCGGGCATGTTGCGACTCCGATCACAATCGCCCCAGGCGGAAAAAACGGCGATCATCCTTGTGTGGTTGCGGGGGGGACCAAGTCATTTGGAAACCTTTGATCCCAAACCTGATGCACCTTCCGATTATCGGGGCCCTTACAAGGCAATTTCAACCAATATTCCCGGGATAATGATTTCCGAGCTTTTGCCCCGCCTTGCCGGAATTTCGGATCGCTATGCCCTTCTCAGATCGATTGCACACACCGGTGGCGGTCATCCGGCCGGTTCGCTCCAAATGCTATCCGGGGATCCCGACAGCCAGGACAAATTGGTTCCCAGGTATCCCGATTGGATGTCCATAGCTAATCATTTTCGGTCCGGTACGGTGGCCCCTTTGCCGCATTATGTTGCCGTAAATCCTGTCGATAATTATGATAATTTTGTTATCGCGGGTCCGACATATCTCGGTCAGGCATTTGATGCCTTCAAGGTTTTTGGTGATCCCAGTAATCCACAGTTTCAGGTTCCAAATGTCGGGCTAAGTGATCCATTCAAACAAAGGCAACTTGTGGATAGGGTTAGTCTCACCCGTTCTTTTGATGATTTTCGGCGGGCTATGTCATCATCTGAAACCCTTTCTTCGGGTGATCGATTTGAAACCCAGGCTCTTGCGATGTTAACCAGCCCGGAGGCAAGAATAGCCTTTGATTTGAACCGGGAGCCACAACGGACAAGGGAGCGCTACGGCCTCCATTCCTGGGGGCAACAATGTTTGATGGCGAGAAGGTTGGTCGAGGCTGGAGTCGATGTTGTAACAACCGAATTTGATGGCGCGCTGTGCGGTCGGGTCGCAAATTGGGATGACCATGCGGTCAACCATCACATATTTGATGCCATGAAATTTAGGGCGCCCTATTTTGATCAGGCCGTCTCAGCCTTGATCGAGGATGTTTACGCCCGGGGATTGGACCGCCGTGTTCTGGTTGCCGTCGGAGGGGAATTCGGGCGAACACCAAAAATATCCCATGTCGCATCAAGTGGAGGAGGCGTGGCAAGTGGAGCCGCCGGCGTTGTCCAGCCAGGCCGTGACCATTGGCCTCGTGCCGGATCCTTTTTGTTTGCAGGTGGCGGAATCCCCACGGGACAGCTTATTGGAGCGACAGACAAAAGAGGGGAGGAACCCATAGAACGACGGGTTGGCCCCGAAGATTTCCTTGCCACTCTTTATTCCCATTTGGCGATCGATTACAAAACGGCGTCAATCCGCGACTTCACCGGACGCCCCACCCAAATTATCCGTCAGGGTGAGGCTATTCGGGAACTCGCTTGCCAAACATGATTGAACAATCAGAAGCCGTCAACTTCCGTATTTTTTCGATATGTCTTCCTGACAAAGGCGTTTGCCTCCGGCACATTGGTGACTTTCATATTCGCGCCATCCCATTCGAGGAATTTACCAGGGAACCTGGTGGAGAGGCAGCCAAGGAGAACTGTTTCCGTTAGTGGGCCTGAATAAGAGAAGGGTGCCGATGTTTTTCCATTCCCCATTACCGCATTCAGGAATTGACCATAGTGGTCGTTTCCGGAAGCAACAGGGCCCTTGAATTTGGCGAATTTTTCCTTGGGCAAAAGGATGGGTGTGGAAATATAGGGCGAGAAAAGGACCCCTTCAGTCCCAATATAAATCGATCCCTGATCGGATAAGGCGTTCCCCTCAAGAAGCCTGATCACTTCCTCGGGCGGTCGACGATTGCCATCATACCATGTCAGGCTTACTTTTTCGGTGGTGTGTTTACTTCCGGGGAATTCATAACGGACCTGGGTGTGCAACCCCCAACTGTCCTCATTGGTGCCCCCTTTTTCGCAAATAACCGATTTGGGATACCCGACTCCCAGGGATTCATAAACAGGATCAAGGATGTGGCATCCCATATCCCCAAATGTACCGGTCCCGAAATCGAGCCTTTTGCGCCAAACACCCGGGTGATAATAATCCTTGATAAATGGGCGTTCACTTGCGACTCCGAGCCAACCATTCCAATCGAGGGTCGACGGGACTTTATCGGTACGGTTCGGACGGGGATTGGTGTCCCCCCACTCCTTGCCCGACCAGCTATGAACCGCCTTCACCTTCCCAATGGCTCCTGAATGAATCGTTGCCACGACAGTTCGGTGCACTTCGTGGGAATGGATTTGAATACCCATTTGTGTGATCAGTTTTTTTTCCGAGGCAACCTCGGTTAATCGCCTTGCCTCGTGAATCGTTTGGGTAAGTGGTTTTTGTGTGTAAACATGTAATCCCCGGTTCATAGCCGCCATGGTAATCGGGGCATGCATATGATCGGGGGTCGAAATATTGACGCATTGCAATTCTTTTTCCTTGTCAAGGAGTTGGCGCCAATCCTGATAAACCCTTACCCCGGGGAAGGCCTTTGTGACCTGGTCGAATCGGCTTGCGTCGACATCGGCAACAGCGACAAGACGAAACCCTTTGGTCTGGGAAAAAGACTGAATGTCCGCCCATGCCATGCCACCCCCACCAAAACTGGCATGAGCCACAGTGGCCGAGGGGGATGTCATTCCATGGCGCGGGAAGACCCCCGGAATCGCCAATGCGCCCGCGGCAATGGTTTTGATTGCATTTCGGCGGGTGACTTTCCTGGTTTCAGGTTTTGGAAATATTGGATTTTCGTTCATGAAACCAATCCTTTGAGAAAGAATACAATTCGGGGCAGGTTATCATTGATCTAGTCAATCAGGGGAAACCGTCCATATTGGATTGATCCGGTTTAACGCAAAGAGATGGTGGTTTGTTGAAAACAGATGATCAAATCCAGTTCAGAATGTTGGGGTTGGTTTTTGAATCCGAAAATTGGATAAGCGCTCTTAATCCATCTGTGTAATAGGGATCTCCCGTCAGGTTTTTGCGAGGATGGTTATGTTGGGCCTCACCCACTCCGGAGACATAGCCTACAAGGGATACCCTTCCTGATTCCAGCAAATCATCAATCAAATAGTCGCGTGCATCATCCACATCAGGGTCGATTTTGTGAGTGGTGAGGTTCCATGCCCTGAGAGTGAAACGGACACCAATATCCCTGCTGATTTGACCAATCCAGACAGGTTGATGATCGAGTAGGAGCGGGGTTTTCCAAAGACGAAGATGGAGCCTTTGGTCAATCGATTCCCTGGCCCGTTGAAGGGAGAAATCCTGGCTTCGATGTTGATAGTAAAGGGCGCTTATCGGGCTATAACGGTATTCTGTGCCAAAAACAAAGGACTTGGCCGTTCGCCAGCAGGAAGCGATTGAAATGGTTTCCGTTTCATCCCAACGCGCCCCAAAACCGGTTCTAACCGTGTTGTAATCCCCGATCACAACCAAATTGAGTGGGTCACCCTCCCTGGCGCCGGATTTGTTCGTTGTGGCCCTTGGCAACGCCAATAACCGGGCTTTTAACTGTGTAATGTTGGTGTTTATGGATTCTCCCTCGCCACCTGGCAAATCGAGGGATTTTTTGCCGTAATCACCGCGAAATCCCGGAACTGGAATGGAAAAAGTGAATTCCCGCTGCGACTGGTCACCGAGCAAACGAATTAAAACCTGTTTTGTACCCCTGTCTCTTATACACATCTCCGAGCCCACGAGA
>CAWUOD010000347.1:0-4279 GCA_963923115.1 uncultured Singulisphaera sp. | reverse complement strand
ACCCGGGAAACAGCAGAATCATCAACAGTTCCAACCAGCGCCCCAAGGCCCGCATGCTCCACCCGTAAACCTGCCCGAAGTGAGCCCATGAACTTTTTGCATTGATTTACGCTGATTGCGTAGCCAACACCTGAATTGACACGACCACGCTTATCGAACGAACCTCTTCCATTAATACCAATAAGTTGCCCCTTGATGTTGAATAGGGGCCCACCCGAGTTTCCGGGGTTAATGGATGCATCCATTTGGATGCAATCGGTGTATTCAAACATTCCCCTTTCGGGATACTGGTACCGGTGCGTTCCACTTACCAAACCAAATGTGACGGTTGGTGTGAAATCACTGGCCAAAAGGAACGGATTTCCCGCAGCAACAGCCCAGTCACCGGTTTGTACCTCATCCGAATCACCCATTTGGGCAAAGGGAAATTTGAAATCCGGTTTAGGTCCAATGAGCTTAATAAGTGCCAAATCCCCCATTTTATCGAGCCCAACAACTACCCCATCGTACAATCTGCCATCCGGTAATCCACATTTAAGAGCTGGACTACCGGTACCAACCACATGGAAATTGGTCAGGGCATATCCATCATCGGAAATAAGAACTCCAGAACCACCTCCACTAACTATGGCAACCGTGGGTGGGCTTATTTTTTGGACGAGGGCCACCCGTTCCTGTTCCTGCTTCAACAGGTCAACAGGAATGGAGGATGGATTTTGCCATGATATTACACAGGACAAAATGACAGCCCAAAGGGAACTCACAGACATGGGCATTACCTGGATACTTTGGGATTCGCAAGAATGAGGTGTCTTCCAAACGGGGAAAGATCCGGACTCTCCACGAGGATTTTCAAAATTTGAACATCCTTGAGGTTAATGGACAGTTTTTCGGGTTTGGCTTTGCCACCTCTGGTTATTTCGAAATTGGCCAACATTTTTCCATCCCCTTCAACTCGCAAACGGACAACCCCATCGCCTGATCCAGTCCCATCCTCCAGGCCAATCAAAGCTTGGAGCTCTCTGTATTCACCACCCAGAGAATAAGATAGGGAGGATGGTGCAGGGATCGCCAATCCCCGTGAATAAGGCACGCCGTCAATTTTTATTGTCCCACCATCCAGGTTTGTATTTCGCCTTACCCTATCAAGCCTGTCATCAAAACCAGTAACAGCTCCATCCAACCAATCCAAATCCGATAGCCAGGCAAGTTTCCCACGGCTAAAATCGATTCGAACAAGTCGATCATAAGGTAAATTCAAATCGATTCCGCAAGCTAATGTGACGGCCAAAACAGAACCAGATGCGGAACGGATTTTTGCGATCTCTAGCTGTTCCCCAAAAGAATCCTCAGCTTTACCAAGTGGGGCAAGCAAAGTGGGATCCGCCCCTCTTAGCCACAATAAACCATGGAGATTGGCTTGGGGGACGGGAAGCTCGTTTTTTCCGGATACCGGGGTGAACCCAATGGATTTTCCATCTTCCGAGCCTTTTCCCAATGTTCCTTCGAGCCCATTAATTGTTGTCTTTTCAGGGTTATCCTTGTCTTTGCGAGCTATCGCAAGGATGTCTCGCCTGCGGCTGCGATTGGCTCTTTCTTTCCAATCGGCCTGGTGAGTCGCATCATGCCCCGGCCTTAGAACACCAGAGATTTTTGATAGTGGAATAACAAGAATGGAGTTTTCCGAAGATGTTAACTCAAGTTTGTCATTTTTTACAACAAATGATGTTCCCCGGAGTTTTGATCCATCAATTAGGATCACTTCGCAAAATTGTGCAGGAATCTTTTGTTTTGCGCCAAAATCAATGCCAAGGACCTGATCCATGGGAATGGATTTGTTGCCTTTTGGTGTTTGCAAAAGCCACTTGGTGTTATCCGCAGCAGCAATAACGCCAGTGACCTCCAAACCATCAACCGTCCGGATGGTTGGGGTTGTCTGACTAAATATCGCCAACAGCGCCAAGGTACAAAAGCTCAATTTCTTCTCCTGGACAATCCATTCAAATTAACTTGGCAATCAAGAAAAAACACTACGGGTTGCTTGGTGCTGGCGTTGTTTGGGACAGCTTTTTGAAATAAAGCTCAATGGCTTCACGATATTTGACAGGGGCGTTACGGGTCAGCTCAACCAACGCTTTGGCACGCTCTTTTTCAGGTAATTTTCCCCATACATCAGCCAATTCCTTTACCCTTTTGGAATCCACAACGCCTTGGCCGGAGGCGCCACCCGGCATGCTATCTTTTGCTGGAGCCGTTGGTTGGGGATTGTTTCCGGGTTGCCCTTGAGAGGGAGCTCCATCAGGGCAATTTCCCTGGTTGCTCGATGAGGATTCCTTTTGCTGATTCTCCAGTTCCTTGATCATTTCATCCAGTCTGGCAACAACCTCTTTCTGGATTTTTTGTGTCTTTTTGCCCCCACGGGTAACTTCCAGCCTTCGTTGAACCATTTCCATTTTCCGACTGATCCATGCCAGGTCCTTTTCCTTCCAGTTACCCAAATCATAATAAAGGAGTATTCCAAGCATCCGGTAGCGTTCGGGAAGATTGGGAATATCCTGAAGTAGTCTGTCAATAGTTAATGTTGCTTCGTTTTTCATCATAAGGGCATGCTCTGAAACACCCCTGTGATAAAGATATGTCGCCGGATCGGCTACTTTTTCAACCGCGAAGAGTCCAAGAGCATCAAGAGCCTCCTCATGAATCCTTCTCAGGCTAAGGGCTCTGGCATAGGAAACCGCGATGTTTGCCCGGACATAATCAGGATATTTGGGATCTTTGAAAAATGCCGGAATTCCATCGGGAGGAAGGGAGGAAGCGTTTCTGACACCTGATAATAGTCCTTGGAGAAACGGGTCACCCAGGGAAAGTGCATCGGCAAAACGATCGGAAAGCGGCAAGTCCCGCGAGAAAATCTGTTCCAGTTGAGGTTCAAGGGCTGGGGTCCAAATCCCTTTTCCTTTGAGGTATTCCCTTGCCTGTTTTTTTAGATTCTCAACAGGCTGTTCAACAAGCATTCCAAAACCGGCTTGGCCAACAGGAACAGGTTTTTTTTCCACATCGGCTGCCGCCACCAAATTAAGCGGATTGGCGCCAAAAAAGACCACAGACACCAGGATGCCAGGCAACAACTCGATTCGAAGCAAATTACCTTGCATAAATTCTCCCCTCATTTACCAAGTTTTGAAAAATCAAAAAGATTTTGTCCTGATTTTTCAAATGGATTTTACCCTGGCCTATTGTGCTTTGTTTCGCCCAAGCGCCATGTCACGGGTAACTTTTGTTATCTTTTCCTGTCTTTGCCCGAGATCAAATAGGTCTCTGCGCAAGCTTTCCACTTTTTCCCGCTCCTTGGGATCCGCGGTTGGAAGATTCGGTTGCTCGCCTTCCAACTGTTTACCATAAGCGGAAGTTCGTTGATTCAACCGGACCTGCATGGACCGGATCATTTTCAACTCGGCAATCTGATCAAGAAGCTTTTGGTCATTGTTGGAGTTACTTGCCCCTTCTTTGCCTTCTTCGCCAGGCTTTGGTTTCGGTTTTTGATCCTGGCGAGCTTTTTTGAGGGCCGCAATCATTTCCTTGAGGGTGTCGATAATTTCTCCCTCGACGCCTTGAGTTATGGTCCCGGCATCAGTTTTTTTCAGTTTTCCAGCCACCAAAATCATATCGGTCCTGACCTGCCCAAATACTTCGGCGAAAGCAATTGCCGACCCTTCCTGTTCAATGAGTGTCAAGGCGGCACTTGCTTCGCGAACAATCGCGTCCTCCGCATCTCCCAATTCCAGACCACGCTGATCTTCGGCCCTCCCTGGTTTTTTGGAAGGAAGCGTAGAAATTGCCTTGTCCAGTTCCTCGGTTGATGTCTTTACCGCCATTTGCATATTAAGCATTTTTTCGCAGCGAGCCTGAAGCTTGGCCAACATTTGCTTCAGCTCTTCCTCCCGCAATTGCTGAAGCAACTCTTCCAATTTTTTCTGCGCCTGTTTCAGTTTGTCGAGGGCTTGTTGTTGATCCTGAGAGGCCCCTGGATTGTCGCCTTTGCTAATTTTTTCCTGTGCTTTTTGCTGATCCTTTGTTGCTTCTTTTATCTGTTTTTTTGCCTGTGATTGTTCTCCGGAGTCCTGGGGTGAACCTTCTTCAGAATTTTTAGATTCGCCAGATTTTGATTCTCCGGTTTTTCCCGATTTTCCTTCCTTGGAGTCTTTACCCTCTTTGGAATCCTTCCCTTCCTTGGAGTCTTTACCCTCTTTGGAATCCTTCCCTTCCTTGGAGTCTTTAC
>CAWUOD010000346.1:0-4283 GCA_963923115.1 uncultured Singulisphaera sp. | reverse complement strand
TTCCCTTTTATGGCATAAGACCTTTGCCTTTTCCCGGATCGACCAGTTCAGCCCCGAATTTTTCGTGTCAAGTTGGGGTCCATGGGCGATAATAACCTAGCCTTCCTTTTAGGAGCCCCTCCATGACTTTCCTAGGGGCCGCAATCCTCGGCGGCTTGACTCTTTTGCCTGTGGCTCAGCGCCCGATTTCCTATGGGCGTGATATCAGGCCCATTCTTTCGGAAAACTGCTTTTATTGCCATGGTCAGGATCCCAACCAGCGCAAGGCTGACATCCGGCTGGACACCAGGGAAGGCCAACGGTCCGCTGGCATTATTGTGCCGGGAAAACCGGGTGAAAGCTCCCTGATTGAGCGGATCCATCATCCGGAAGCGTCGAAGTTGATGCCTCCGCCCAAGTCCAATCGCAAGCTTTCCGCCGAACAAAAAGCCCTTCTGGAACGATGGATCCGCGAGGGGGCCCGATTTGAGGATCACTGGGCTTTTGTTGCCCCTGTTCGTCCGCCTGTTCCGACAATTCAGGGGATCACTCATCCTGTCGATGCGTTTTTGGCGAGGAAAATGGCCGAAAAGGGGATCATTCCCAACCCGGAGGCGGACCGGCGCACACTGATTCGGCGGTTGTCTTTGGATCTGATTGGCCTTCCACCCAAACCCGAAGAGGTTGAGGCGTTTGTAAAGGACCAGGATCCCAAAGCCTACGAGAAGTTGGTGGACCGACTGATGGCCAGTCCGCACTATGGCGAGCGAATGGCGCTTCCCTGGCTCGATGCGGCCCGGTATGCCGATAGCAACGGATTCCAGCAGGATGGTGACACATTTCAGTGGGTTTGGCGTGACTGGGTGGTCAAGGCGATCAACGACAACATGCCTTTTGATCGGTTCACCATCGAACAGCTTGCCGGGGATCTTTTGCCCAAAGCAACTCCCGAACAAAAAGTGGCAAGCGCGTTCAACCGCAATCATCTTGTCAATGGCGAAGGTGGAGCCATCCCCGATGAGCAGCGCCATGTGATTTATTTTGACCGGATCGATGTGACGGCGACCAACTGGTTGGGCCTGACCATGGCATGCTGTCAATGTCACGACCACAAATACGATCCGATTACGGCAAAAGACTATTACAGCTTTATGGCGGCATTCAATCAGCTTTCCGAATCGGGAACGGCAGGTTACCAATCCTCCAAAACACGCGTGTCCCCACCGTTCCTGGAATATCCTCTTCCCGGCCAAAAAGAAGCGATCGCTGCGATGGAAAAGGAAATCGGGGAGATTCGCGCCGAGTTGGAGCGTAAACGAAAAGAGTGGGAGAAGAAGGTCGCATCGGATGAAAAATTTGCCGACAAGGGGCTCCGCGAACAGATTCTCGCCAAAGAAACAAAAGCCGATCCCAAAAAGGATGACAAGCAAAAAGATGCGAAAAAAGACGCCAAAGCGGAGGAGAAGAAAAAAGCCGATCGTGAGGCCGCAATTGTCAAATATTTCGAGGAGAAGGTGGAGGGCCCCCTGGCGAACAAGCTCAAGGATGCGCAAAACCGCCTCAACAGATTCCGGACGGATGAGTTGCCCAAAGTGATGGTCATGGCCGATGACAAAGCCCGTGAGACCTTTGTCCTCAACCGGGGAGAATATCTGAAACCGGGCGAAAAAGTTGGTTTTGCCACCCCCGCGTTCCTTCCACCACTGCCCAAGGGCGCACCGAAAAACCGCCTGGGTGTGGCCCAATGGTTGGTCACCGCGGAGCATCCGCTTACCTCTCGTGTCGCCATCAACCGGATCTGGCAAAATCTTTTTGGACGGGGCCTGGTGAAAACAGCGGAGGATTTTGGTGTTCAGGGTGACCTTCCGGACCATCCCGAATTGCTCGACTGGCTGTCGGTCGAGTTTCGTGAAAAGAATTGGGACATGAAAGGGATGCACAAACTCCTTTTGACCAGCGCGGCCTATAAAAGGACCTCCCGGGTGACCCCCGCGCAACTCGCGGCCGATCCGGAGAACAAGTATTTGGCCCGGTTCCCCAGGGTGCGACTTCCCGCGCTGATTCTTCGCGATGTCGCCCTGTCCACCAGCGGTCTTCTTGATGAGCGGGTGGGGGGCAAACCGGTCTATCCCTACCAACCCGATGGAATCTGGGAAACGCTCGCCATTACCAAAGAACGCGATTTCACCTATCCCGCCTCCAGCGGCAAGGACTTGTATCGTCGGAGTCTTTATACTTTTTGGCGAAGGACGGTGGGCCCGGCCAATATGTTCGATGTCTCCAACAGGCAAACATGTCGGGTCCGCGCGGGTTCCACCAACACACCGCTGCATGCTTTGACCACACTCAACGATCCCACCTGGAATGAGGCGGCCAGGGTGCTCGCGGCAAAGGTTCTCAAGGGCGACTCCGATTCGGACGCCAGGATCGCCCGGATTTATGAGCTGATCCTTTCGCGCAAACCGACCGTGAATGAACGAAAGGTCCTCCTCAGGATTTTGGAACAACAGAGGGCGGAATTTGCGGGGGACAAAGCCGCGGCGAACAAAACGATTTCCATCGGCGCCGCGCCCAGGGAGGACAAATTGGACCCTGTCGAATTGGCCTCCTGGACCGAATTGTGCCTGGCAGTCTACAACCTTGACGAGGCCCTTACACGGGAATAATCCATGAACCTCTTCACAACCAATTCTTTAGCCCAAAATCAGGTTGACCGTCTGGCCCGTCGGGATTTTCTCGGGAAAACCAGCACGGGGCTGGGCGCTGCCGCATTGGCGAGCCTAATGGGCGGAACAAGCGCGCAGGCGGCTCCCGCGGGTTTGCCCGGACTTGCGGGTCTGCCCCATTTTCCACCCCGTGCCAAGCGGGTGGTCTATCTCTGGCAGGGTGGCGCACCCACCCATGTGGATCTTTTTGATCCCAAACCTGTGATGGAAAAGATGAAGATGCAGGAACTCCCGGAAAGTGTCCGGGGGAAGACGCGCCTTTCCACCATGACCGCCGGATACAGCAAGCATCCGATTGTTCCCGCCATCAAACCGTTCAAAAAATATGGAAAATCGGGGCTGGAAATCACCAGCATGATGCCCCATATCGGCTCCATCGCCGATGACATCACATTGATCCGCTCGATGAACACCGAGGCGGTGAACCATGCTCCGGGCGTGACCTTTTTCCTGACGGGAGCCCAGGTTCCCGGTAGGCCGAGCATGGGTGCGTGGCTGACTTATGGGCTTGGTTCGGAAACGACCGATTTGCCATCTTTTGTGGTCATGACCTCCTCCGATCGTGGCAAAACCTGCGGTCAGCTCTTTTTTGATTACTACTGGGGAAGTGGCTTTTTGCCGACCCGCTATCAGGGTGTGCGGTTTCGCGGCGCGGGAGATCCTGTTCCCTACCTCAACAACCCCGAGGGAGTTGGCCGGTCATCCCGGGCAAAACTCCTGGAGGGGATTGGCGAATTGAACCGGGCCCATTTGGGCGAATTCGGTGATCCCGAAATCGATACCCGGATTTCCCAATATGAAATGGCTTTCCGGATGCAGACGAGTGTTCCGGGGCTTCTGGATTTTTCCGATGAGCCCAAACATATTCTCGACATGTATGGTCCGCAGGTCCATGAACCGGGAACCTTCGCCCGGCATTGTCTCATCACCAGGCGTCTGCTGGAGCGTGGGACCCGATTTGTACAGCTCATGCACGCTGGTTGGGATCAGCACTCCAACCTTTTCACCCAGTTGGAAATGCAGTGTCTCGACACCGACCAACCTTCCGCCGCGCTCGTCAAGGATCTGAAGATGCGGGGAATGTTGGACGATACCCTGGTGATCTGGGGTGGAGAGTTTGGAAGGACTCCTTTTGGCCAGGGACCCGAGGGCAAACCGAACGGACGCGATCACTTTGGCCGGGCGTTCAGCCTATGGATGGCGGGCGGCGGGGTGAAAGGCGGTCATGTCCACGGCGCGACAGACGACTTCGCCTGGAACATTGTCAAAGACCCCGTTCATGTCCACGATCACCAGGCGACCATAATGCACCTTTGCGGCATCGACCACGAACGGTTGACCTTCCGCTATCAGGGCCGCCAATTCCGATTGACGGATATCCACGGCAAAGTGGTAAAGGATGTGTTGGCTTAATTCCCCGGTAACCGGGGAAATCCTGTTTTCTTCCTTCCTTTTCCTTGTTCTGATTTGCTTTCCCCGGGAATGATCACCGTTGGGGCGGGTTTGTCTCGCGGATGGTCGCACCCTGATCTTCGGATAGGACCAGAACCGAAAATCGGGTGATTGGTTGCTTTTCGG
>CAWUOD010000345.1:0-4289 GCA_963923115.1 uncultured Singulisphaera sp. | reverse complement strand
CGTGGCACCGGGGGTGCTTTTGCCACCAATGTCGGTGGTCGCATGTTTGGCACCTCCGCGGCGCTTTTGACCACCTCGGTCATTGCTCCGATGCTCACCTCCTATCCTGGCCAGGGCGCCAGGGTGGCTGTTGCGGCGGGGATCGTGGGTGTGTCTGTGTTCGCCATTGGTTTCATTCTCAGTTTCTTCCTCCCCGAGGCTCCGGCTGAGGATCACGCCTAATCATTCCTGAAAAGGGATTTTTGGCGAGGGACAACTGTCATGCGCATCGCGGTGATCACGGCTGGGGCCGCAGGAATGTTCTGCGGCTCCTGTCTTAATGACAACACCCTTGTTCGCGCACTTGGGGAGTTGGGTCATGATGCCCAGCTAATTCCCACCTATACCCCCATCACCACCGACGGGCCCGACGCCTCTTCGGCGAAGGTGTTCATGGGTGGGATTCGGATTTACCTAGAGCAAAAATACCCCTGGTTTGGCAGGGTTCCCCGCTGGATGACCTCGTGGCTGGATTCCAGACCCATTCTCCGTTTGGCGGGGAAATTCGCGGGATCGACCGATTATGCCTCGCTTGGAGACCTGACCCTATCGCTACTTGCGGGAGAATCGGGGCCCCATCTTTTTGAGATGAACGCCCTGGTCGATTATCTCTCCAACGAGGCCAAACCCGACCTGATCCATCTGAGTAATGCCCTGATTTCGGGTATTATCCCGCTTCTTCAAAAACGCCTGAAAACGCCGATCGTGGTGGAACTTCAGGGGGATGATATTTTCCTTGATGGGTTGTTGCCCCACCACAAATCCAATGCGATCGAAGCCATTCGGGCCAACACCGCGAAAGTGGCCCGCTTTCACACTCCCTGCGTTGACTATGCGGACTATATGTCGGAATATTTGGGTATCGACCGATCCCGATTTCGGGTTGTGCCGCTTGGGATCGATTTGGCCGGGTACCAAAATATTCCGCAAAATCGACCCGCCAACCAGCCACCCACCATCGGATTTTTCGCGCGGATGTGTCCGGAAAAAGGGCTCGATGTTTTGGTTGATGCCTGGATCAAATTGCGAAAGAGGCCGAACCTTGGGCAACTTCGCCTTCAGGTGGGGGGATGGCTGGGTGGGGGAAATATCCCCTTTTGGGAAGCGCAATTGGCCAAAGCCAAAAACGCCGGCCAGGAGGGCGGCCTGGTGCATCGCCGTTGTCAAACCCTGGCCGAGAAGAGCGCGTTTTATTCCGATTGCGATCTGGTTTCGGTTCCCGCAAAAATGCGCGAGCCGAAGGGGCTCTACCTCCTTGAAGCGTGGGCCCACGGCAAACCGGTCGTGCAGCCCGATTATGGTTCGTTTCCCGAGCTTGTTGGCGCGACGGGCGGAGGATTGCTTGTTCCCCGGGAGAGTCCGGAAGAACTGGCCGACGCGATGGAAAAGCTGCTTAAAGATCCGGAAATGGCCAAAAATTTGGGATGCGCGGCGCAAAAAATTGTCGCCGAAAGGTTCACATCGAAGCACATGGCCCAAATGACCATGGAAAGTTATTCGGAGTTGTTGCCCTGAGGCACCATCATCGGCGGCTTTGTTTGGATTTCCTCCGTTTGGGCTTTCGTTTGGGTTTTGGTGTTATTGTGCCAGGCCTCGATCACAAACACCAAAAGACCGATCCAGATCAGCGAAAAACTGGCAATCCGTTCAACGCTCAATTCCTCACCCAGAATGAGCGTGGCCACAAGCATTTGAACCGTTGGCGATGAATATTGCAGGAAGCCCATCAGGCTCAGGGGGAGCCCCTTGGCTCCCACGCCAAAAAGCAGCAAAGGCGTCGCGGTCACCGGCGCGGCCAGAACCAGCCACAAGTCCTGTCTTGGATTTTCGTGCAGGAAGATACCTGTCCCCCGGATGTGCCAGGTCAAAAGGAAACCGAGCGCCACCGGGCAGATCAGTATGGTTTCGAGTGTAAGCCCCGCGATCGAATCGATGCCCATTTTTTTTCGGGCCAACCCATAGAGTCCAAAGCTGAACATAAGGCCAATGCCAAGCCATGGCATCTTTCCCAAAAGGGCCGCCTGAACAGCGACACCCGCTGCGGCAAACCCCAAAGCGACCCATTGGG
Organism: uncultured Singulisphaera sp.; assembly: GCA_963923115.1. Lineage (GTDB taxonomy): Bacteria > Planctomycetota > Planctomycetia > Gemmatales > Gemmataceae > SYLG01. The sequence goes on along the minus strand of CAWUOD010000345.1, from coordinate 2,182 downwards.
CCATGCGCAAATGTTCACCGAAAACAACAAGTCCAAGCAGCACGCTAAATAGCGGCGTGATGTAGTACCCCAGACTCGCCTGGAGCACCTCGCCTTGGGTGGTGGCAAGAATATAAAGCAGCCAGTTGGCCGCGATGAGGGTTGTGGAGGCAAGGGCCGCCAGAACAAGCTGGGGTTTGCCCAGCCAGCGGAGAACCTCGGGCCATCGGCCTGTGAGGGCGGAAATTCCCGCGAGCAAAAGGCCACTCCAGGCGACCCGATGGGCGAGGATTTCCCCGGGGGACACATCTTTTATCAGGGCAAAGTAAAGGGGCATAAATCCCCAAAGGAGATATGCCCCCAACGCACAGAGAAAGGCTCCCCGGTTCATGCGGCCTTCCAATAACCGGAGAAATTCCCGTTCAAACTATTCGCCGATTCCAAGGACATCTTCCATCTTGTAAGACCCGGCGCGTTTGGCGACGAGGAACTTCGCGGCGGCAAGGGCGCCCAAAGCATAGCTGTCGCGACTGTGGCCTTTATGGACGAGTTCGAGAGTTTCGCCAAGTGTGGTGAAAACGACGGTGTGTTCGCCGACATTGTCACCGCCCCGGACCGCATGGACACCAATTTCATGGCTTGGCCGTTCACCCAAAAGGCCCTCGCGACCATGCTGAAGGTGGGTTTGGCCCATCTCCTCCTGCACAATTCGGGCGAATTGGAGCGCGGTGCCCGAGGGGGAGTCCTTTTTGAATCGATGATGGCGCTCGATGATCTCAACATCAAAACCCTTGTCGCGAAGGACGCGGGAAGCGACGCGGGTCAATTCGAAAAGGACATTGACCACAAGACTCATGTTGGGTGAAAAGAGGACAGGGATGTGGTGTGCAGCCGAAAGTATCTCCTGTTTTTGTTCAAGCGTGTGCCCGGTGGTCGCGACCACCAGGGGGATTTTTCGGTCGATGCAGGTTTTGAGAATCGACATCGTTCCTTCGGGGGTGGAAAAATCGATCAGTGTGTCGACTCGGACATCCGCGGGAATCTCATCGGTGAGTGGCACGCCAAGGGGCCCAACGCCCGCAATGTCGCCAATGTCTTTGCCCTGCGCGGGGCTTTTGGCCCAGTCAACGCCCGCCACGATTTTCAGCGCATGATCCGCGGAGCCCATTGCCACAAGCCTTTGGCCCATTCGGCCGGCGGCGCCATTGAAAGCGATCTGAATCTTCGTGCTCATCTTGGAGTTTCCTTGTAACGGGCCCAAGAATGAATTCTAGCGATTTTGAGCGGGATTGGGATGCCCATTTTGCTCCTTCCTTTCCCGGATTACCTTTATTTCAGTTTGTTCCGAATGGTTACCCTGAATGCCCGTGAGTGGTAGGATAGTGAGTGTTGTTTGCGGGCGATTTGCTTTGGAAAATGCTCACAAACCATACCCAATCAAACCCAGGGAGACGGTCCTTTGTTCACTCGCCGATTCACAGGCTTGATCACCTTTTTGGGTTTTTCGGGCCTTTCCGGAGTCCTCGGGAGCGCCTGTCTGGTGGCAACGGGCCGCGCGGAGGATTGGCCGGGTTGGATGGGACCTCGGGCTGATGGAACCTGGACGGAAACCGGAATACTGGAACGAATTCCCGCCGATGGGCTCAAAATTTCGTGGCGAACGCCGGTTGGTTTGGGATATTCGGGCCCGGCAGTCGTGGGCAACCAGGTATTCGTAAGCGATTTTCAAAAAAAAGAAGGCGAATCGACCAACGACCCCGGCACCCGGGACAACCTCAAGGGCACCGAGCGGCTTCTTTGTCTTGATGCCATGACAGGCAAGACCCTTTGGCACTACGAGTATCCCGAGGAGTACAAGCTCTCCTATCCGGGTGGTCCGCGGGCAACTCCAACCGTCGAAGGCGGACGGGTCTATCACCTTGGAGCCGAAGGGCACCTCGCGTGTCTTGAAGCGGCAAATGGCAAGGTTGTCTGGAAGGTTAGCATGAAAAAAGATCTCGGATCGGTGGCTCCGATCTGGGGCTTTTCAAGCCATCCCCTGGTATATGGAGGAAATGTCTATCTGATGGCGGGGCCTTCGGATGGAGCGTTGATTTGTCTTGATGCCGGGACGGGCAAACTCAAATGGAAAGCCCTTCCCGCGAAGGAGCCCGGTTATGCGCCGGTTGTTTTGAACAAGGGAAAAACGGGTGTGGAACTTTTG
>CAWUOD010000344.1:0-4298 GCA_963923115.1 uncultured Singulisphaera sp. | reverse complement strand
GCCAGCCGTCCAGCGGTTGCCGGCTTTGCTGGTCGGTAATCCGAGAAGTTGTGATGCACAATAGCCAACCCTTGGGTCGCGCTTAACATCTTTGTGCGAAGGCCAATAAGACCACGCGCTGGAATATCAAATTCGATGTGGGTGGCGGCGCCATGGTTTTCCATCTTTACACATTCCCCCTGACGCTCAAGCACAAGGCGCATCACGGCACCCGAATGGTCCGAGGGAACTTCCACAACAAGATATTCGTAGGGTTCGTGCACTTCCCCATTGATTACCTTGGTGATTACACGGGGTTTTCCCACCGCGATTTCAGAACCTTCCCGGCGGATGGTTTCAATCAAAACACCCAGGTGCAACATTCCACGGCCAGAAACAATGAACTCCGATTCGCGTTCACCAGGACGAACCCTAAGGGCGACATTGTGCTGGAGCTCTTTTTCCAGGCGGTCACGCAATTCGCGGCTGGTTAGGGGTTTCCCGTCCTGGCCAACGAATGGGGAGTCGTTGACCCGGAAAAGCATGTCAAGGGTTGGTTCGTCGATGGTAAGCGGCGCAAGCGCCATCGGCTTATCGATTTCACATATGGTGTCACCGATATCGGCATCATCAATACCCACGACGCAGCAAATGTCCCCGGCCGAAATTTCCTCGACCTCCTTGCGTGTCAAACGGTCGAATTCAAGGACCTGGACAACCGTGTCCTGAAACACTGAACCGTCCTTTTGCTTGACCACACTAACCTTTTGATTTTTGCGAATCTTACCGCCAAAGACGCGACCAATGGCGATTTTGCCAACGAAATCGCTGTAGGACAGCGCCATGACCTGCATTTGCAATGGGGCGTTCGGATCACCCTTTGGAGGCGGGAAGGTATTTAGGATGGCATCAAAAAGCGGTCTCAAATCCTTCGGTTCAACTTTCATGTCATTTGTGGCAATTCCGGCGCGACCGGAAGCATAAATGACTGGAAAATTCGCTTGCTCATCATTGGCGCCCAAATCGATGAAAAGGTCAAACACATGGGAGTGAACCTCATCAATCCGGGCGTCAGGACGGTCGATCTTGTTAATAACAACAATCGGTTTCAGACCGCAAGCGAATGCCTTGCGAAGAACAAACCGCGTTTGGGGCAGGGGGCCTTCCGCCGAATCAACCAACAAAAACACACCATCAGCCATTCGCAGGATACGCTCCACCTCACCACCAAAGTCGGCGTGGCCAGGGGTGTCAATCAGGTTGACTTTAACATCTCCCAAGCGAATGGCGCAGTTCTTGGCGAGAATGGTGATCCCACGCTCGCGTTCCTGATCATTGGAATCCATGATGAGACCGTGTTGTCCCCCCACGAGCTTGTCCAATTCTTCGTTGCGGAAAATCCCGGATTGCCTGAGCATCTGGTCCACAAGCGTGGTTTTGCCATGGTCGACATGCGCGATGATCGCGACATTACGTAAATCCTTGCGCTCCATACGATCGGCTATCCTGACTATCTGGTCCTGAGGGGTTTGGAATCCCAAAACATTCATTCTACAGGATGCCAGTGCTCTTTAAGCAGAAAAAAATAGGATGATTTCGTGAAAATTGTCATTCGATCCAAGGAATTTTGCCAATGGAACTGATTCTGATCCGCCATTGCCAGGCAGAGGATGTGGATGGCTCACGGATAAAAACCGATTTTGACCGGCCATTGACCGCTAAAGGGGTCAAACAGGCAAAAAATCTAGCCAAGGCAATCCAGAAATATATCGACTCGGATACCCGGTTTGCAACCAGCCCATTAATCAGGGCCCTGCAAACCATGGAGGTCCTTTGCGATAAGCTTGGGAAACGAGGGACGGAATTTGAGGTTTGGAATCCACTCGCCATCCCAATGGATTTTGAGAAACTTCGGGACTCCCTTTCGGAATCCTGTGCAAATAAGGCCGTTTTGGTCGGGCACATGGATGACTTGGCCAACTTTGCGGGGAAAGTTCTTGGTTGCCCGGATGGAACCCTACATTTTCGAAAAGGCGCTGCAGCATCGATAATTTGGGAAGGAGGCTTAAGGTGGGGAACCGGCCGTTTGGAATGGTGGATTACCCCGGAATGGATTCTCCCCGGGGGCTGAAATCATAAAAATCTCTGGGCGAAGCTATTGATTATTAGTTCGTTTTGACTGCCGGGCTGAACTTTCCGAGGAGGGAAAGGATCTCCATCGGTTTTCCTGAATCGATCGATTTAGCCGCCATTGCCACTCCCTCTCCAAGGTCCGACACTTTCCCGAGAAGCCATAATCCCGCCGCGGCATTTGCCAGGACAATATGCCTGGGAGCATTATCCTTTCCGGAGATAGCTCGTTCCGCCATGGCCGCACTTTCCGTCACCGAGCCAACCCGAAAAACACTTCGGTTGTGTTCCGGAAGGCCAAAATCGGCTGGTTCCCAAACTCTTTCCTCGATATTGCCATCATGGATGTACCGAACGAAAGTCTTTGATCCAAGACTGATTTCATCCAGACCATCTGCCCCATGAATTATCAGCGCACGGCAATGGCCCAAAACTGCCACTGCCCTGGCGTAAGGGTCCAGCCAATCCGAGAATCCCACCCCGATCATTTGGAATTGGGGCGAGGAGGGGTTACAAAGTGGGCCCAAACCATTGAAAACGGTTCGAATACCGAGCCGCTTTCGAATGGGGGCCAATCCGGCAAGACAAGGGTGATGTTTGGGAGCCTGGCAAAAAACAATACCGCATTTGTCAAGAATTACGCGGGCGGTTTCCTGATCGTCTGGAAACCCCACATTCCAATGGCTCAGCAAGTCGGTGCTACCACTTGTGCCGGATTGGGCCCGGTTTCCATGCTTGACCACCTTTACACCGCAAGAGGCCAACACCAGACCGACCACTGTACTAATGTTAAAAGTACTCGCCCCGTCACCCCCGGTTCCGCAGGTGTCCATAACTCCGGATCCCAAACTCCAACCACGCATCCGGGCACGCAAAAATCTTGCACCGCGAACAAAGTCCTCGTGCCTTTCTCCCCGGGACGCCCAGGCTGAAAGGATTGCCATGGCATCACAAACTTCCCTCGTTTCGCCGGTGAGAAACTTCATGACCGTTTCAAAACGCTCATCAGACAAATCGTGATGGCGGGTCAAATCCTGTAATATTCCTGGCATCCAAGCCGGGGCTGATGACATTAACTCTGGCGAAATGGGGGGAATCATGGATGTATTTCACCAAAGAGCTTCAGAAAACAGGGCGCATCCGAACCATTCGAAAGCTTCCCTTCGGGGTAGTCCCAAAATTTACCATATTAGGAAAAATTCCGGTCAATGTTTCTTGACCAAATTGGAAAATGCCCACACGGAAAAACCTCTCAAAAGGTCCCCATCGTGAGTAAGGAATCAGGAAACGGGTGGATAAACTATACGCAGATCCAAGGTAAACCACCCAAAATATTGGAAAACTTAGGTGGCGAGCACCAATCCAACGGATTGGAATGTTGATTGGTTTTCCGTTTACCCTTTCCATGGAAAAAAAGTGGCGACCAGATTGGGCTCACCTTCAAAACTATCCAAACGACTCCAATGGGATAGTCGACTGGCTAATTAGACGGCTTTTCAAAGGAAGGTGATCTCACCTAAGTCGATTTCGCCAACAATTTACTGCCAATAGCTATTCCCTCCCCGAAATAATGGAAAAACAACAAGCAAAAATTCCCCAAGCGGTCCCAAGGGGAATCCCCTTGATGGGCCAACCTTTCAACCAGCCGTTTTAATGGGGGAGTGGAACGCAAAAATCATGGTGAACAACGGTTTTCCTGTTTCAGGCTTCAGGGTCTCATCCTTCATATCGCGGGAAGAATCCAAAAAATGGCAACGCGAACCATCACCGAGACTTTGAAAAGGCAGAGCCTGGTAGCATCGTAAATTGGGTATCCCGGGGGCGATCTGCTTTTTTGAATCATCCAATTTAAGGAGAAATAGGGGGAGTGCTTTTTAGCATGACCCTTTGGGATTGTTAGCTCTTCCGCAAACTTCCGAGAGCTTTTATTTGCCCAGTTTTTTTCATTTTCAAGTGCTGTGCCATTAGCCTGGACAGGCAGATTGGAAATTGTGAAGCCGGGATTCTGGCGTCCCTATGGTATCTTTTTCCAAAACCAATCAGAGTGGATTGCCGCCTTTCTTACCAAAGTTGGGCTTGGGAGGTTTTTCATAAAAGACGGTCACAACGCATAAAAAGATAGTGGAGCAACTAATTAGTCGTCCCTGCAAAACCCTTCAAACGCCTTGAATTTGAGGTCGAATGTGGGT
>CAWUOD010000343.1:0-4298 GCA_963923115.1 uncultured Singulisphaera sp. | reverse complement strand
CCCGTCCCCGTTTCACATGTTGGGATCCTCCTTGAGCCGTTGTTTGCTAGCGGCTCAAGGGGCTGTGTTTTCCTTGTGGCGGGCGAAAGAAGATCGTTGGTTTATCAAGCGGTTTCAGGATGCGTTCTTTTCGTCGAATTCCCCTTCCCAACGGGCCATCACGCATGTCGCAAGGCAGTTTCCGACAAGATTGATTGAGGTTCGGGCCATGTCCATCAGGGCATCCACGCTAAGGATTGTGGTCACCGCGGCAAGCGCAAGGGTAAGTTGTCCATCATCAATCAGGCTTTTTTCCTTGAGGTACCCACCAAACGAGACAAGGGTGCCGGAAAGGATCACAAGCGATGCGCGGGGCACAGCCGCCACGCCTTTGCTTGTGAGCATGAGCATGAGCATCATCAGGACCTGGTGTTGGATCGAAAGCTCGACCCCGGCGGCCTGGAAACAAAAGATGCTGGCGACGGCCAAATAAAGGGTTGAGCCATCGAGATTGAACGAATATCCGGTTGGCATGACAAACGCGACGATCCTCCTGGGAACGCCAAAAGCCTCCAGAGCTTGCATGGCTTTTGGGAGAGCCGCCTCGCTTGATGCGCTCGAAAATGCCAAAAGGGCCGGTTCACGAATGGTCATCACAAAGCCCAAAAGCGGGATGCGGAAGAGGATCACCACAGGCAAAAGCACCAAAATGCAAAAAACCGCCAGGGCCCCATAAAGTGTTCCGATGAGCAGGGCGAGGTTGAGGAGAACTTCCGTTCCGCTACGGCCGACCGTGACAGCGATGGCGGCTCCGATCGCAATCGGGGCGTATAGCATGACGATGGCGGTGAATCGGAACATCACCTGGGCGATCCCCTCAAGAAAGTCCACAAGCAGGATCCGGTATTTGTCAGGTGTTTGCGCCAGGGCAATCCCAAAAAGGATAGACCAGAACACGAGTTGGAGTACTTCGTTTTTGGCGGCCGCATCGACGACGCTCGCCGGGAAGACATGTTCCAGAAACGAGGTCGCCGTCGCCTGGTTTTTGGCCAGTTTGCCTGCTTCGGCGGTTGCCTGGGCGATTTCCACGGCGCTTGAGGGGGTCTTTACACCGGCCCCGGGCTTGGTGATATTCACCGCCGCGAGGCCGATTACCAGGGCCAGGGTGGTGACCACCTCGAAATAGATAAAAGCCTTGAGGGCAAGTCGGCCCATTCGCCTCAGGTCGTCGCAGTGACCGGCGATACCCACCACAAGTGTCGAAAAGATCAGGGGCGAGATCAACGATTTGATCAGGCGCATGAAAATGGTGGACGAGAGTGGATCGAGTGATTTTCCAAACTCGGGCCATTGGTACCCGATTCCAAAGCCAACAATCATGGCGATAAGGATCCAGGCGGTAAGGGGAACCTTCCTGATTGCTGCGACCATGTGAAGCTCCATATTCGATTTTTACATTTGGGTTGTGATAGAAATTTGGGGCGTTCCGGGGCCTGGAAGGTGTTCCTGGGGAATGAGAAACGAAGAGGGGAATCGGAAGAAACAGGCGGATCCATTGAATGGTCAAATGTTTATTTGTAAATAATTTTGGTCATGGCTTTGTCTTGGGGTTCCCTGGTTTCGGTGTGCTTATGGTCCAATCCAAATTGCAGGCAGAATTGAAAAAGACCCGGCCATTCGAATCACCGGAGGAGGAGCTAACCCTGAACATCCTGAGGACAGCCGACCGAATCAACCATCGTGTTTCACGGCTTTTCCGGGAATATTCTCTAACCAGTTCCCAATACAACATTTTGCGCATCCTTCGCGGGGAGGGGGCGCCGCTACCGATCCTGGAGATCGCTTCCCGGACCGTCACGGTCGTCCCGGGAATTACCGGCCTTGTTGACAGGCTTGAGGCGGCTGGCCTGGTCGAACGGAAGCGTTGCACGGTGGATCGCCGGGTGATTTATGTCGGTATCAGCCAGGCGGGTATGGCAAAATTGTCAACGATAGACAAGCCGCTCGCAGCGCTTAACAAAAAACTGTTCACGAAGCTTGATCGGGAGGAGATTGCCCGACTGAATATCCTGCTGGAGAAGGCAAGGGAAATGGCCGACTGAATTGGTCATCCGATTTTCGGTTCAATGTGTTTTTCATGGGGGAATCAGGATGAGTGGTTTGTTTGACCCTTTTGATTTGCGGGGTTTGCAACTTGGAAACCGGATCGTTATGGCTCCCTTGACCCGGTCGCGTTCCGGGCCGGATCGAATTCCCAACAGCCTGATGGTGACCTATTATGCACAACGAGCCTCCGCCGGGCTGATCATTTCCGAGGCGACCACGGTTGGTGAAATGGGTAATGGCTGGGTCGAAACCCCCGGACTTTACACCCGTGAACAATCCGAGGCCTGGAAGCCCATCGTGGCGGCGGTCCACGCCAAGGGCACCAGGATATTCGCCCAACTATGGCACACAGGGCGCGCCTCGCACAGCGACTTTCACGGAGGCAAGCTTCCGGTGGCCCCTTCCGCCATCGCGATCCACAACGAGGAGCCTCGCAAAACCCGGTTGGGTTCCCGGCCCAATGATGTTCCCCGCGCCCTGGAAACGGGCGAGATTGCCGGGGTGGTCGCGGAATATGCCCGGGCGGCGGCATTCGCACGGGACGCCGGATTTGATGGTGTCGAAATTCATGGCGCCAACGGCTACCTGGTCGATCAGTTTCTGCAATCGAAAACCAACCATAGAGCCGATATTTATGGTGGCAATATAGAAAATCGATATCGGTTTCTTGATGAGGTGACATCCGCTGTGGTGGGGGTTTTTGGGGCCAGCCGTGTGGGTGTTCGCCTTTCCCCCAACGGATGTTTTAACGACATGGGTTCCCCGGATTATCGGGAAACCTTTCTTCATGCCGCCACAAGGCTTGACCGGTTTGGTTTGGCTTATTTGCATGTGGTGGATGGGTTGGCGTTTGGGTTCCACGGGCTTGGCGCGCCCATGGAGCTTTCTGATTTCCGCAAGGTGTTCCACGGGCCTCTTATGGGCAACTGCGGTTACAACCAGGAGCGGGCAGAGGCGCGGATACAATCGGGTGATGCGGACCTTATCGCGTTTGGCCGGGATTTTATCGGCACGCCCGATCTGGTTGAGCGTTTCAGAAATGGCTGGCCGCTTAATCCACCCGCGGAAATGGGGGTCTGGTACTCGCACGGACCCGAGGGATATGTGGATTTTCCCTTTCATGGCCAATAATCGTTAAAAAAGATCCTGATATTGCTATTATTGTCAAAAAAAAGGCCCGGGAAAAACCCGGGCCTTTTTTTGGGAAATCCCAAAGTGCTAACGGGGCGCCTGGACTTCGCCCAGAAGGGCCCGCAAAGCGGAGTCTGGCGTCGAGGCCACGGCTTCCATCGTCCGGCGATTGGCAGGATTTTTCGGATCGGAAAAAGACGCTATGCTTTTCCAGGACCCATCCGCCTGTTTTTGCATCTTTTGCCACATCATTCCCTGTTGGCTTAGCGAATTGTTCAGATTGGTGATGGTCGCCTGGGTTGATTGATCCAGGGCGGTCCCCTGCGCCCGAAGCTGGTCCTGTAGTTGGTTCAGATTGGATTGGGCCTGTTGCGTGTAGGAGGCGGCCGCCTGGTTGACCTGGTTTGCCGCCGTGGCAACCTTCGCGTTGGCGAGGTTTGCTTGCTGGTTGATGGTCTGTTGGAAACCGGCGAGGTTGATGGCCCCGGTTTGAGGCGGATTGGTCGCGCCCAATCCAGGCACCGGATCAGGGGGAGGCGGGGAATTATTCCCCGGAACGGGAAGAGGTCCAGATGGAAGAGGGCCAGTTGGCAAAGGACCCGAGGGCGATGGGGCCGGATTGTTTCCAAAAGCACCAGAAGGCGGGGGAGTCGAACCGGGTTGCGGGTAGGTATTGACCGGGGTGGTTGCGACAGGGTTGAGCAAGACCGGTTGGGGACCGCCGGGAACCGGGTTTACCGGTGTGTTTGTGATTGGCGCATTCAGGGTCGGAACCGTCGCGTTGTTTGCGGCCAAGGGGTCCCGCGGGTTGGCGAGTGTTCCAGTGGTCCCGGTGGCCAGAGCGGCAGGGCTACCCATGGTGGCAGGGGCATGGAAGCCAGGCAAAGGCCCGGAAGGGGGAGGAGGAGGCACGGCTCCTATTGATCCGGAAACGGGTGCGCCAGTGTGGCCTGCCGGTGTCAATCCGCCGGGGGGCGTTGTGGTGGAAGGAGCAGGGGTCGCCCCAAACAATGGATCAGCCCCCTGTGGCGCTCCACCGATAGGCCATCCCGTGTTCGCCCCTGTACCTGTGCTAGTGTTTT
>CAWUOD010000342.1:0-4320 GCA_963923115.1 uncultured Singulisphaera sp. | reverse complement strand
CCCGCCGCGGCGCCTGTGGTCATGGCCCAGCCACCTTGCAACACCCCCGCCCCAGCAGCACCGGCGGCGGCCCCCGGAGTCAATGAGCAACGGATCACCCCAAGCCCAACAGGCGCCGCCCCCGCTTCAGGCTATGGCGTTGCTCCAGTTGCCGGAAGGATGACCGCGACCGAGGCGCCAAAGGTGATTCTTGCCGCTCCCCAAATGATCGTGCCACCCGCACCAACACAGCCGGTTGGTCCACCCCAGTTCAATCGTCTTACCTCCCGTGGCAAGGAATTCACCCAGCTCAACGGAACGGTGAATTCGGCCAACAGCCGTATCGTATTCATCCCCACCAATGGCGAGATGAACTCCGAGGAAGCCCGGAGTGATGCGGCCGGACGGTTCAATATCCGTTTGGCATCGGGATCCTATGCGATCTATGCAGAGAATGGAAACGGTCGCCCTGTATTCGTCCAAAATGTCGAAGTTCGAGGAGCTTTGACGACTGTTGCTCTTGCTCGGTAAGGTCCAAAACTTTAGCGAAAACCCGTACTACCCGCAGGATTTTTGTCCTGCGGGTAGGTTTGTTTTGATTGGGACCATTCATTCCGGATATGATGGCCAAACAGGATTTTTCCGACGCACACACCAAATAATTTCATCCGGAATGATTGACTCCGGGTCGATTCTAAGAGCAGCCAAAGCAAGGATGCATAGGCCCCTGATAGATCTCCTCTCTCTCCCGGTCCAATCAGGTCTCCAACAAGGTTTGCGTTGAATAACACTAAGGGACAGGAGGTCCCCATGGTAATTTCGTGGCTTATTTCCGGGTTGATGGTTGCCGGACAAGCGGGAGTAAACCCCAAACCAGTAGCCCCGGTCGTGATCCCCGACGCTCCGGCGCCCGGCTCGATCATTCCTGTCCGCCAGGACATTCCTCCCAACACGACTTCCCCTTTCAAGGAAAAGGAGGAGGCGATTGAAATGGAAGAGGAAAAGGAGCACACCCTTTTCCTCATGAGGATCCTTGAAGGCTCCGCTTTTGAAAAAGCGGGACTGAGCGCACGCGGCTACACCGAGGCCAACTACAACATTTCCAACCAAACCGGCCAAACCGTACGCAAGAACAACCTGCCCCAGGCCATGAACTACATGGGCAACCAGTTCATGATGGAGCAATCTTCATTGACGGTTGAAAAACTCCTTGATTATGAAAAGAAAGAGTTCCAGTGGGGTTTCAACCTCACCGCTCTGGTCGGTACCGATTACCGGTTTACGGTTTCCAACAACCTCGCCGCGGGCCAAACGACCGCCAACGGTGGATACCCCAACACCTATGGTATCGACCCGATGACCCAGGGTTACCTTGCTGCCTGGATGCCGAATCTTGGTGACGGAACCGAAGTCAAGGTTGGTAAGTTCTGGACGACGATTTTCAATGAATCGATCGACCCGACCCTCAATCGCACCGTGTCCCGCGCGGTCACTTTCATGAATAATCCCTTCACCAACAGCGGCGCGTTGGCGACCACCAAACTCAACGACCGCTGGACCATGAACAACGGTATTGTCGCGGGTGCGGACACCTTCTTCGGCGCCGCGGCGGAAGGCAACTATTTGGGCGGCCTCAAGTACGAGACGGAAGGCGCGACCGACTCGATCGCCTTCAACACGATGCTCGGATCCGCTTCCTACAACCAGGGCCTGAAGGTTTTGAACAGCTACGATGTGTTCGAAATTCTTTATAGTCACAATTTTAATGATAATTGGAACTATACCCTTGACACCATGTACTCCTTCGCGAACAACTTTGACGGGACCGTTACCAGCCGTGACGGCTCAATCTATGTGATGAACAACGAATGGGCCAACTGGTACGGATTTGTGAACTACCTGACCTACAAAATCAACGACAAGTGGAGCACCACAAGCCGCGTGGAGTTCTTCGATGATGTGAAGGGCGTCCGCACCGGATACCAGGGTCTCTATTCGACCTTCACCCAGGGGATTACCTGGCAGTTCCGCCCGGGCATCTGGTTCCGTTCGGAACTCCGCTACGACTATGCCCAGGCTCGCGCTTACCAGGGTAACCACGGCCTATTCACCCTGCCCCTTGATGTGATCATCCGCTACTAGGATTCGATCATCCAACCGGATCCGGACAATGTCCGGACCATCACGCGGGCCCGGGAGGATCAATCCTCCCGGGCCCTTTGCCATTATGTGGATCCAATGAATTGATATTTTTCCCGCGCAACGAAAAATCCCCATATATTCCGGACCTGAATGATGTCGGAAAATGGCCTGTCCCAAAATTGGGTCGAACAGGCGGACTCGCCGGGATTTTGGATGGAAAATTCCGGTCCCAACCGCCCAAATACCATTCAAAAAGGTGCTGTCCTGGCGGCTGATCTTCCGATATTGAAACCGTGGTTCAAGCATTGGTCGGTGATCAAAAAGCCAGGGAAAAAACGCCCAAAAAAATCGGCGTGGACGCTCCCGGGAACGCATGAAAAAAACAGTCCCCCTCTTTCTTGTCCTTTTGTTTGCTGCCCTTTCACGGGCGGATGAACCCCTGTTGCTTGCCCGGCTTCTGGAAAGGGGAAATTTGCCTCTTGGCGCCGATGATGCCCCGATCCGGATCACCGGGTTCACCAACGGCAACTTTACCGCCTCCACAAACACCCATACATCCTCCAACCTTCCCATGGGGATGAATTACCTTTCCAATAATTTCAACCTCGAACAAAACACGATAATCGTCCAAGCGCCCCTCGACACCAACCTCGATGAGTTTCATTTGGGTTTTCGGACCTATACGATCCTTCCAGGGTCCGATTATCAGTTCACACTCGCCAACAACCTTTCCAACGGCCAATTGACAGCCAATGATGGCTACCCAAATACCTATGGGTTTGACCCGACCGAATTTCACCTTTTGGCATGGACCCCGGCGCTTAAGACCCAATGGAAAGTGGGCCGCTTTTTCACCACCATCTGCAATGAATCCGTGGACCCCACCCAGAACAGGCTGGTGTCCCGGGCCATGAGTTTCATGAACAATCCGTTTACCCATACCGGGATCCTTGCCACGACCACGATCGATGAAAACTGGTCCATCACCAACGGGCTGGTGGAGGGCGCCGATGTTTTTTTTGGCCCGGCGGCCAGGGCCAACTACCTCGGTGGCTTCGAGTGGAAATCGGATGAACAGGACAGATCCATCGCTTTCAACACCCTGTTGGGTCCGGCACAATACAACCGCCGTCTGGAAACACAGAATCAGTTTGATGTGTTTGAGATTCTTTTCAATCGTGACTGGTCGGAATCGTTCCACCAAACCCTCGATTTGCTTTATTCCTTTGAAAATGGCATCGAGGGGATGATTGTCACGCGGGATAATCAGCGGTATCTTGCCCGTGGTGGTTTTTCCAACTGGTATGGCGCGATCCATTACCTTTCCAGGGATTTTGGTGATAGGCTCTCCGTCACCAACCGCCTGGAGCTATTTGATGATCCCCAGGGGGTGAGGACGGGTTTCGCCGGCCTTTATTTCACACTTTCACAGGGGTTCATCTGGAAATTTCGAGATGGACTTTGGCTTCGAAACGAGGCCCGCTACGACTACCACAGTTCCAACGCCTGCTATGGGGCGGTTGTCGATTCAACCACGAACCAGGCCATGGGAGGCGAACACGGTCTTTTTACTTATTCAATAGACTTCATTTTGAGGTGGTGAAAACGCTTGCTTCAGGTTTCTTTTTGGCTCCGACAAACCAGGAGAAATGGTAGCCTGGTTTGTGGGGCCCCTGAAGGGTGATCGGAAGGGTGATCTGAGCGACGGGGCAAGTCCAATCAGGTCGTGTAGTCGGAATTGAGCCGGACATATTCCGGAGTCAGGTCGCAGGTGGCCAAACGGCAACCCTGGGTTCCCTCCGCGAGAACCAGGCGGAAGACCAGGGTTTTTTGGTGCCGCATGTGGGCGGACATCGCCGTGGCGTCAAAAGGGGCGGGTGCCCCCTCAAGGTAGAGGGGCAAACCATCCATCCAAAGGGATAGTTTCGAAGCGTCAAAAGGAACTCCCGCGTACCCCGCGGCTGATACGATCCTGCCCCAGTTGGGATCCGCGCCATAAATCGCCGTTTTTACAAGGGGGCTGTCAGCGATGGCTTTTGCGATCTTGCGGGCATCCGCCTCGGTTTTCGCGCCCTCCACCTCGACAAATACCAGCTTCGTCGCCCCCTCGGCATCGGAGGCGATCATCCCCGCGAGTTCGGCGCTTACCTCATGGACAGCTCTGGCAAAATCCTCCAATTCGGATTCTTCAAGGTTTTT
>CAWUOD010000341.1:0-4328 GCA_963923115.1 uncultured Singulisphaera sp. | reverse complement strand
TCAGGGGGTAAACTAGTTATGTTAAATCTCTCCCGGGACAAGTTCTGATAGATTTTTGACCTACCCACCCTGTTCCCGATTCAGACCCGAGGTTCGGACATACCAAACCTCATTTTCCGAAGCCAATAATGCCTCGAAAGGGCTGGTGACACCATGCGCACACTCCTAACCGCTATTTGCCTGGCGATTGGATTTGCTTGCCAGGTGTTGGGAACGGAACCGGTCGGCAAGGGCACAAGTTGGGAGGAAGCCCGCAAGACGGGGCGCGCCAAATCCCAATACCTTAAGGACACCAAATCCGCTGTCCCGAAATCCCCCGCCATTCCTGCCGCCAATTTGGACCAATTTCGCAAATCGGTCGAACCGATCCTGGTCCAAAAATGTGTCGCTTGTCATGGGCCCAAGTCGAGCACCGCGAATCTCCGCATCGACCGGCTAAACCCCGATTTGCTTGCCGGACAGGATGTCGATCGTTGGCGGCAGGTTTTCAAGGTCCTTGCCAATTCCGAAATGCCACCCGGGGACGACCCAAAATATCACCTGCCGGACAGGCAGCGGGCGGATGTCGTCGAATGGCTCGGCGAAGAAATAGCCAAGGCTTCGCTTCTTCGTCGCAACACCTCCAGCCACTCCTCCTTTCGGAGAATGACCAAATACGAGTACAATTACGCCTTGCAGGATCTTTTTGGGATAACCTATCCGATCGCGAACAGACTCCCCCCCGAGACGGCCTCGGAGGATGGTTTCAGGAACAGCTCGGATTTGCTGCAAATGTCCCCCATGCAATTCGAGGCCTATCGCGACATTGGCCTGAAGGCGCTGAAACAGGCCACCGTATCGGCAAAACGCCCCCAGCCCGTCACATATCTGATCCCTATGGACGAGCTGATGAGACACACGGGAGGCGACAAATCAAAAAATTTCAAAAAAAGTGATCCCAAATATGCCAATATCCGCAACGCCCCCCATTTCCTCAATCAGGGGACAGGCGACGCAATTCAGGTCAACGGGGGGGATGCCCGCCCCACCCCGGGCAAATTCGCGGGCGCAAATCCGGCGATTTCCCCCGTGGTCTTTTATCTTCCGGGATCCAACGAGTTGAAGCTCAATCTTGACCGCTTTTTGCCCGACGAGGGGATGATGCGGGTGAGAATCCGGGCGGGACGCACGAATCAAAATCCGCAGGAATTCGCCAGTTTGCGCCTGATATTCAGCGCCCACACAAGCAATGACGCCTATTTCACGCAAGTTGTCAGCAGCCGTGACATTCCGGTCACGGCGCCAGCCGACAAGCCCGAATTTATCGAATTTGATGTCCCTCTTGGCGAGATTCAACGCAATCCATTCCGCAAGCTGGAAACCACTTTTCCAAGACGCGACGAGTTTCTTCACATCCGAAACGAATCCAACGCCGGGGGTGGAAAGGATCCGCTTCGTGTGGTGATCGACTATGTCGAGGTGAGCGCCCCTCATTTCGACCAATGGCCCACAAAAACCCACCTGGACATTTTTCCCGAAAGCGCGAACAGGAATCATGAGAGAATTTATGGCAGGGAGGTGATTGGTCGCTTTCTCAAAAAGGTTTGGCAAAGACCGGTCACGGATGCCGACATCGGACCGTTCATGGAATTGTTCCTGAAATACCGCCCCGAATTCAGCACCTTCGAGGAGGCGATGGTGGAGGTATTGGCGACGGCTTTGGCGTCCCCGGAATTCCTCTATCTGACTTATCGGGCCACTCCCGGGGATTCCCCCAAAGCCGGTGCTCCGAAGGGAAATTCGGAACGGATAAATGACCGGGAACTGGCCAACCGATTGTCGTTTTTCCTCTGGTCCAGCGTTCCCGACGGCGAGCTTTTGAGGATCGCGGAGACCGGGACGCTTGGAACTTCCCCCGTCCTCAATGCCCAGATCGATCGTATGCTGGCCGATCCGCGGGCGAAACGGTTCTCCCAAAATTTCGTGGAGCAATGGCTGGGCCTCGAGGGGATGGATGCCTTGCCAAATCTCAGGGATGAGGCGTTGCGGGCCGCCATGAAACATGAGCCGGTCGCTTTTTTCGGCGAGGTCCTCGCTTCAAACGGGAGCGTTCTGGATTTTGTCCAATCCGACTACCTTGTGATCAACGAGAGACTTGCCCGCCACTACGGGATTTCCGGTGTGTTTGGCCCGGACTTTCGCAAGGTCGCCATCGCCGATTCAACACATCGTGGGGGCATCCTGACCTCCGGGGCCATGCTGGCGATGAATTCCGATGGGGCCGACTCCCACCCCCTGAAGCGTGGTGTTTGGGTTCTCAAGCGAATTCTTCAGGACCCGCCGCCGCCTCCACCCGCCGCGGTGCCCAAGGTCGATTTGACGGATCCCCGAATTCTGCAAATGACGCTCAAGGAACGGATCGCCGACCATCGGGACAAACCGGCTTGCCTGTCGTGTCATTCAAGAATCGACCCATGGGGAATCGCTTTCGAGAACTTCGACCACCTGGGAGCCTGGCGGACCAGCGTGAAAAACAAGCCTGTTGACGCCACTTCGGTGCTTTTCAACAAACAGGAGTTGGCCGGGGTTGAAGGGCTCAAAAGGTATTTGTTGACAGACAGACAGGACCAGTTCGCCAAAGCGATGGTCCACAAAATGACCGCTTACGCGCTGGGAAGACCGCTCACATTTGGCGATCAGTCGGAAATCGAAAAACTGACGATACAGTTCAGGGGTAACGGCGACAGGCTGAAGGATTTGATAAGCCTGATCGCGGGCAGCCCGCTGTTCAACACAAGATGAATGAAGGTGGGGGATCCGTGATGCATAACCTTTCAGCGACCATGGACCGTAGAAATTTCCTGCGCGGGACGGGAATCGCGCTTGCCTTGCCATGGTTGGAATCCATGGGTCGGGCCCGCGCGGTCCCGGCGGCTTCGCCGAAACGCTTTTTGAGCGTTTATCATCCCGATGGTGTCGGTTTGCCATTGAAAACCGACCCGGCCTGGAAAGACTGGTGCTGGTTTCCCCGTGGAGGCGAGAAAAATTTCGAGCTCACCAAAGTGCTCGATGTGCTGGAACCCTTGCGCGGGGACATTTGCATTTACTCGGGGCTCTCCCATCCAGGGGCCCGCAAGGTCCACGGGCATTCCAACGCCGACCAATACCTCACCGGGGCCACCATCAAAGGCGATGGCCCCTACAAGAACACGATCTCGCTTGATCAGGTCATCGCCGAGCATTCCGGCGGCCTCACCAGGCACGCGTCCCTGGTGATGTCGACCAATGGTGGGATTGGTGGTCCACGGGGCGCGCAAACCCAATCGTTCAACCGCGAGGGGCGCCCCATCCCGGCCATGAACAAGCCAAAACAGATCTTCGAAACCCTTTTTGTCACAAGCGGCAAGGACGCCCACGCCCGGCTTGCCCGGAGCAAAAGCGCCCTGGATTTGCTGTTGGCCAATTCGAAGACTCTCGAAAAATCGCTCTCCGGCCACGATCAGCAAACACTCAGGCAATATCTTGACGCGGTTCGGGAAACCGAGGTCAAGCTCGCCAAGGCCCAGAAGTGGATCGACACCCCGGTTCCCGTGGTCGACCAGGCCAACCTGAAATTGGAAGCCACGCCGGGGGAGGCACGGCTTTATTTCCAAACCATGTATGAGCTGATTTACCTCGCTTTCCTGAGCGACACCACACGCGTCGCCACCTTCCAGTTGGGACGGGAAAATGGCGAGGGACCGCACGACTTGTTGGCCCGGGCGGTCGGTTTCGACGGGGCACACGGCTTGACCCACGCCGTGAAAGAACCCAAAGGCTGGCAAAACCTCGGCACCTATAACCGATACCAGGCGGAGGAGTTTGGACGCTTTGTCAAAAAACTCAAGGAGCACAAGGAAGCCGACGGCAACGGGACGATGCTTGACAACACCTTCGCGATGCATGGCTCCGCGTCGAGCAGTTTCCACCTTTCACGAAATTATCCGATCATTTCCGCGGGCGGGAAAAATTTGGGTTTCACCAATGGAAGATATCTCAAGTTTGGCAAGGGAAACGAGGACAACCAGGCCGGGGCGGGCATCGACACCGATGCCGGATGGCAGGGCGAGGTTCAGTTCGAGGAGGAACCCCTTGCCCGACTTTTCACCACCATCCTGCAAAGATTTGGTGTCGAGACCGATTCCTTCGCGGGGATCGACGGCACCCTGGATCGGGTGTGAGCGCCTTTCCCTTCCGGAATAACATCCCTTCATGAAACGAAAACAGCCGGGACAAAATCCCGGCTGCGTCAAATGAAGAGCTCCCCGACAAGGATTCGAACCTTGAACCTAGCGGTTAACAGCCGCTCG
>CAWUOD010000340.1:0-4335 GCA_963923115.1 uncultured Singulisphaera sp. | reverse complement strand
CACAAGGAGTATCGTCGGCAGCGTCAGATGTGTATAAGAGACAGGTACCAGGCTTCGGGATGGAGAATGGGCAATCCTTCCGCTGAACGGACGCCATCGGCGTGAAGTTCGTGGATGTGCCCGGGAACCAGTTTGTCGATGACAAGCCTGACCGATTTTCCGTCGGGACCAACCGTGGCGGATGTGACAGTGGCTTTGGTGTGATCCACCTCCGGGCTGCCATAGGAGGCCTGATAAATGTAGCAAAATGTTGAGGCCTGGTACGATTTCACATCGCCTGCGGTTTTGGGATCGACAGGATGCGTGAAGGTCAGTTCAAAACCATCGGGCCGGGCATGGATTTCGTGGATCTCGAATGGAACCTTTCCGGACCAGTCGAGTCGTTCGAATGCGAAGTTTTTGGGACCGCGCGAACCCCAACCCCGATTCGTGCCACCAACAAAAGCCGATCCCTTGTCGGTGATCATGACAGGCACATTCCCCGAGCCGAATCCCTTTTTGAAAGGGATGCATGCTCCCTGGTAGCGGCCATTCACCTTTTCGAGGACAACGCGCATGAGGGTGCTGTGTGTCTGGTCGTTTACGAACATTTGCCCTGCGAATGGACCAAATTTTCCCTCCGAGCGGTCATAATCGAGCCCCGAGGCGCTTTGACCCATCTTGTTGTAGGGGAAGTAAACCGCCGGTGGAATCAACTCCGGTATCCTGGCCGCTTCGACCATCATGCGGCTGCCGGATTTGGGTGTTTCGGGCTTTTTCCCCATTACCACCGATTCGGGTGCCTGATCGTACCACTTGTTTCCGTCCGGATGCCCCTGAAAGGATCCTGGCACCAGGTGCTTCATGGAACAGGTTCCATTCCAGGGCCCCTGGTTGTCGGTGTAAAAAACATCTCCCGCGCTGTTAAATCCGATTCCACCAGGCGAGCGGATGCCGCTGGTGGTTGGGGTCATTTTCCCCTCGGTGTTCACGCGAACGCACCAGCCACGATATTTGCAATCGCTGCCAAAGGAGCCGGTGAGACAAAGAACGATCCAGAGATTTCCCTCCTTGTCGAACTTCGAACCAAAGGCGTATTCGTGGTAATCGCCATTGATTTCCCAGTCCATATTGACGGTTTCAAACACATCGGCTTTGCCATCGCCGTTTGTGTCTTTCATGCGGGTAAGCTCCCCCCGTTGCACGGCGTAGACCCACCCATCCTTGTGGGCCAAACCCAAAACCTCGTGGAGGCCATGGGCAAAGCGGGTCCATTTGGATTCTTTCGCGGGATCCTTGGCGTACGGATTGGCAACCGACCAAATTTCTCCCCGGCGGGTTGAAACCAACAGCCTGTTCTCCTCGGGGAAGTCGATGGCTCCCGCCTCCAGAACAACTCCCGCCGGAGGCTCAAACGCCGAAATCCTGTAGTAGTCCTCTTCGACAGGAGGCTTTCCACCCTGGGCACCGGGTTCCGGTGAGATTGGGTTCATGGCAACTGTGGCGTATGCGGAGCTTGCCAACCCGCCTGCCATGCCGCCTGCAATTCCCGCCGCCATACCCTATGTGGTCGTTTTCAACCAGCTTCTGCGATTTTGCATAATAATCATTCCTTAATGTGCGTGTGTTGTTCCCTCTCGGGGTGGATCACCAACGGTACTCAATTTGAACAGGGTTGTTTCCGGTGGCTTTGTCAAGCGGCACAATCAGCTCTTTTTTGCCGTTTGTTTCGCGAATGGAGCCCGAGGCTCCCTGGATCCGAATGGTCAGGTCCTTGCCCAACTGGAAGGTGTTTCCACTTCCCGTGAGGCTGGCGGATTCGGCGACCTTAAGCGTCAATCCCTCCACTGGGGAAGTCACCGAAACCTTTCGGAGAAGGTTCGCGGATTCACCTTCGGTTTTGCCCGTGCTGAAGTCTTCAATGACCGATTCCCCCACCTTGTAGCGGAATGTGGGCCGATCATCGGGGGAGGTGGTGTAGCCAAGGAATTTGTAGTTTTGCGCCTTTGTGGGCCAGGCGGAATCCGGGGTTTTGAGAACAACAATTCCCGGGCCGGTGGCCAGGTTGATAAGGTTTTCACCAAGTGGGCCCTGGAAGCCTGATCCCCTGTCGAGCCAGTGCTTGGATGCATCAATAAATGCCCCTTGCCAGATTTGGGCAAGTCGGCCAAGGTTGGCGTCAAAAGCGATATTCACTTTTTCGGGGTAACCCACGCCGATCGCCCTGGGGCCAACACCCTCCAGGAAGTTGCGATAAATAATCGCTTCCTTGTCGGGAGTCAGGGGAATCGCGCCACGAACCAGTCCATCGGGAATCGGAGCTTTGTCCCTTAGAGTCAGGTAGTACCAGACGGCTTCCATCTGCTGGGTAACTTCACCCTTGAGCAGGTTCTCAAAGAAGGTTTTGCCCCCTGGAAACGATGCGGGCATTCGGGTTCCCGGACGAATCGCCGAGGGGTTCTTCATGTATGTGATGAACCAATCGCGGTTAAGCCGGTTGGCCATCTGGGTCATGTCGATGGCCTGGACCCCTTCCGCCTTGATGCCGTTGAAGGTATGACATTTGATACAACCGAGGGCTTTTCCACCGACCAGGAATTTGGCGGCGCTTTTGACCTTGTTGTCCGATTCAGAAAACCGGACGGCGGGTGCGGGCGCCAATTTGTCCACTTCGGGGAGATCGGTTACCAGGTGGCCGATGTTTGCTTCACCATATCGCGGCATCCGTGTGAGCATGTAGGGCCTTACCTTGGTCCCCTTTTCCAAAACCTCCTTGAGCCAGGCGGTTTTTAGCTTTCCTCCAACACCGGTAAGGTGGGGTGGGATTCGGGCCTCATCACCCATTTCCGGTTGGGTTCCAAGGAAGATTGGCGAACGCTCGGTTTCGACACCGCCCATATCCCCCCTTTGGTGGCAACCAATACAATTCAGAGCCACAAAGGTGTGGTTAACTTTGTCGGCTTTGGTTGGCTTTCCTTTGTTGAGGGATTCAAACCCGGCCTGGAGCAGTTTTTTCTGATCCCCACTTAGGGCATAGCTGGGACGCCCCTTGGCCGGGGTGGCTTCGGTGCAACCGCCAACCACCTTGAGCGGGCGATCGGAATCATTCCCCTTCACCGATTCCAGCTTGTGGCAATTGGCACAACCCAATTGGGCAAAGTGTCCTTTTCCGATTTCCGCCTTGGCGTTGTCGACAACAAAAGCCGCTTTGCCCTTGACCGGGGCCGGTGCCGGGGTGGACTCGCGGGTTGCCCGCAAAAGGTTCCCCAGGTCGGTGGGCTCTATGTCTGGTCCGCTCACCGAGGTGACGAGTTCAAATTCTCCGCCACCCTGAAAGATCGTCAATTCGACTTCGTGGATGCCCGGTTCCAGATCCACTTTCCCCTGGACCGTCGTGGAAGGGTGGATTCCATCGTTGTTGACAACGGTTTTGCCATTGATCTTCACTCTTGAGCCGTCATCACTTGTTGTGGAGATCCGATAAGTCCCGGCCTTTCTTACTTCCCAAAACCCGGTGAACTTGAGAGCGACATTGTTTTCGCGGGGCGCGACTGTCAGGTCAAAACCGGCAGCTTTGCCGGTGCGAACGGGGGTGAGTTTCGAAAAGTCGGGAAGCTTGTTCCAATCGCCTTCATAGGCGGCGAAGTTGGTGTTAAGCGTGGCCGCTCCGCTGAGATTGGGCGCATTCTGCAAAAGGTAGGCGGCAATCGCCTCGGACTCGTTCCCCTGAAGCAGGCTGGGCATCCGGCCGGATGGGCGCACCGAATGTGGGTTGCTTAAAAAATTGGCAAGCGAGGCAAAGTGGTATTTGTCCTCCAGTTTTCCTAGATGGACCTGATTGGGGATCTCTTTTTGTTCCTTTGCGGATCCGTCACGGGGGCCATGGCACGAGGCGCAACCAACCTGGGCGTAAAGATTCCTTCCTGCCTGCACCAGCTTCGAATTGAATTTCCGGACAGCGGGGGGTGGTCCTTGTGTCGCCAGGAATTGGGCCAGCGCTTCGGCTGTTTCCTTGCGCTCGGCTTCCCCGAGGTGGCCCAAAAGATTGGGCATGGTTGAGCCGGCTTTGTGGGCCATTGGATTTTCCAAAAACGCCTGGATCCATTCTGGTTTGAGCCGACTTCCCGCCTGGTCGAGTTTGGGTGCTTCCTTGCTGGAAATCCACTCGCCGGCCCCAGGTGCGCTATGGCAGCGAAAGCACTGAAGTTCTCCCAATAGGACTCGTCCCGCCAAAGCCAAATTGGGTTCTTCCATGGCCATGACTTTGGCCACTCCGGGAATGACAGGACTTTGGGCAAAGGCTTGCGCAAAAGGCAATCCGGCCAACGCCATGGCGCATAGCCAACCAAACGATCG
>CAWUOD010000339.1:0-4338 GCA_963923115.1 uncultured Singulisphaera sp. | reverse complement strand
GGATTCGGGTGGATGGTGGAATCGCTCTCGAACCGTTTTACCTTCGCGATGATACCGGCATTCTTCTGGTCCATCCGGAAGGGGCAACCTTTGAGATGACCACGGTGTTTGACAAAACCGTCGGTATCGCCGATCCGCTTTATTACGGCATGGGCCCTGCCCGGATCATACCCGACTCCACCTTCCGTCGGCGCTTCCATGAGCAGGCGTTCCCCTTGCATTCGAATCTTTACATTGTCGGCCAGGCCCGGGAGAGACAGGACATCGTGGCTCCGGAAATCGCCGCCGACAAAAACGCGCCGGTGTTTCTGATTTCCAACCGAACCGAAGAGCAAGTCCTCCAATCCCGTGGGTGGAGTTTGTGGCTTTGGGTTTTTTTCGGGCTGATTTTCATGATGTTGGGTTGGATTGTCCGTGACCTGGGTATTCGGCAAATTGCGGCAAGGGATGCATGGACAAGCTGGTTTATTCCCGCCGGCATTTTTTCGGGATTTCTCATTTTTGCCTGGATGTGGCAGGTCTTCAACAGTCTGGTGGATTTGCGCAATCGGACCAACCGGGCCTGGTCGCTTGTGGACATCGAGCTCAAAAGGCGGGCTGACCTGATTCCGCAACTCATTCGCTGCGTTCAGGCCATCAAAGGGCACGAGAAAGAAACACAAACCGCGCTGATTGCCCTGCGCAACCAGGCAAATACCAGCTCCGGGATTGGTGTTGAAGGTTTGACCGCCCCCCTCAAGGCACTTGCCGAGGCCTATCCCGATCTCAAAACGGTCGGAAATTTTTCAAACCTGATGGGTGAGCTTTCCAACACGGAAGACCGGATTGCCTTGGCGCGGGGCTTTTACAACGATCAGGCTACCTGGCACAACACCCGTCTCGAAAGAATCCCCGAAGGGTGGGTGGCCCGACTCATGGGCTTTCGCATTCGACCCTATTGGTCCGCCACCAATGTGGAGCGCGCCCCGGTCGAGGTGCACCTTATGGAAGGTGAGGGCTCTGCTCCATTGACCACAACAAAGTCTTAGGGTTTCCGGCTTTCGCGTACCCGGCTGGCGGGAACGATCCGGAATTTTCCGCGATTGGTGACATCGGGCTCCTCTTCGGTGCCCTTTGGCCCACATAATCCGGCGGAGAGCATCTCCTTGTGGGCTTGTTCATCCGCCCCCATCAGATTCATCAGTCCCTTTTTCATCTGGTCACAACGGCCCGCAAAGATATCCCTTTCCGCGGTTCGGCCTTTGAGTTCCACCATCAGGCGGTCCCGTTCCTGAGCCACCAATTTGAGCGCGGCTACTTCCCGAAGGAGTTGATCGCGTTCGGCAACCACAATTCGCAGATCGGCAACCTCCGCCTTGAGACGATCACGCTCGATAACGACTTCGCGAAGTGCCGTGACTTCGTTATGGATGGTATCGCGAACGGATTCGACCTCAAGAAGCTTTCGCCTCATCTCGTTCTGGTTGTCGACCAGAGCATCGTTGCTTTCGCGCACCGTTTCCATTTCCAAACGGGTTAGGCGAGAATGGTTCTGAAGGTGGATATAGTTGGACTGCGTGCCCTGGGAGGCCGCAAAGACTCCGAAAATCACGAGACCCAACCAAAGCAAAGCCCGATTCGATTGCGCCATGACGACCCCAAACCCCCGTAACCGTGGTGTATCCTGGCATTCCCGGCCGCCACAGGTTTTCAGGTGAGCCAACCACCCTTAACCTGAAAATCGACAGCCCAGAATTCGTAACCTACTCAAATTAACCATACACCTCAAATTTCTTAAATTGCCGATTGGAATCTTGATTGGCCTTGGTTTTCATCTTTCCAAGGCCTACGAGGCCCTCTTATTGCCTACAGGCGGAATAACCCGAAAACTTTTGGCAAATTCCAACAGGTTCCCCATGGGATTCCTTTCGACGATTTTCCAAACCTTTTCCTCCGGCTCCCCTATCAATGGGACTGGAGATGGGATCCCCAGTAATGGGGCTTTTGTTGACGGGATTTTTGGGTGACGGGCTTCTTGCGACAGGTAACTCTTTCTCGGAACATTGTGATTCATGCCTTTTGCCAAGCGACAATTTGAACCATTACCCATTGCCAGACCCGGCCCGGAGACCCTGGATAACTGCGGCTCTTGCGATGGTGCTCAGGATTGGTATTTGGAAAGTGGATTCGTGGTTTTCACCGAGGCGCACCACCTCAGACGCGGCTCGTGCTGTGGAAACGGCTGTCGCCATTGCCCCTATCAGCCAAAACACCAGGCAGGAACCCGGACTGTTCGCGCCGATTAACCCAAAAACGGAATAGGAGTTGGAAAACCTTCCCGGTTGAGTCATAACACTCTGAGAGAAATGTTTTGCCTCAATCAAAAGAATGTTTACGGCTTTTCCATGAGCAACCCTCTTCCCGATCCCATCGCGGATTTCCGCGAAACAAGTTGCTGCATTGTCGGAGGTGGCCCGGGAGGAGTGCTCCTGGCACTCCTCCTTGCGCGCAAAGGGGTCGATGTGACCCTGCTCGAATCCCATGACGATTTCGAACGCGATTTTCGGGGCGATACGATCCACCCTTCCACCCTCGAAGCCCTGGACCAAATTGGCCTGACCGAAGGATTGCTCCAGCTCCCCCATGGCAAAATCGATTCGATGCGATTCCATTCGCAGGGGCACTCCGTCACTGTCGCCGACTTTAGTCGGCTCGATTCCCGCTTCCCTTACATCATGATCATGCCCCAGTCGCGGTTCCTCGACTATTTGGCAAAAGAAGCTAAAAAATATCCGAATTTCCACCTCGTCATGGGCGCCAATGTCCAGCGGCTTGTCCAGAAGGATGGCTCCACCCAGGGCGTTCTTTACCGGGGCAAGGATGGACTGGTCCACGAGGTTCGCGCACCGCTAACCATCGGCGCCGATGGGAGATTTTCCAAAGTGCGGAATCTTGCGGGGATCGAAACGGTGCGGACGAACCCGCCCATGGATATTCTCTGGTTCCGTTTGGCCAAGTTGCCGACCGACCTTCATGATCAGATCAATTTCCATGTAGCCGGGGGGCGCCTTGCCTTCCTTTTCGACCGTGGCACCGAGTGGCAAGTCGGCTATGCCGTGCTAAAGGGGAGTTTTGGCGAAATCAAGGCGACCGGGATTGATGCCCTTCGCGAATCGATTGTCCGGATGATCCCCTGGTTGGGCCACCGGGCAGACTCGCTCAAGGATTGGCATCAGGTCACGGTCCTTTCGGTGGAATCGAGCCGTGTGAAAACCTGGCATCAGCCCGGGCTACTTCTCATAGGCGATGCGGCCCATGTGATGTCGCCTGTCGGTGGGGTGGGAATCAGCTACGCCATTCAGGATGCCATCGAAGCGGCCAATGTTCTGACCACGCTCCTGTTGGCCGGAAAGGTCACCGATTCCCAACTGGCCCGGGTACAAAAGCTGCGCGAGCCCGCCGTTCAGGCGATTCAAAAGTTTCAGGGGTTCGTGCAAGAGCGTGTTGTCAAATCGGCGCTCACACCCAACCGGCCTTTTCAGTTGCCCTGGATCGCCAGGATTCTTTTGGCGCTCCCCATTTTGCGGAATTTTCCCGGCCGAATGATCGCCTTTGGAATCAATCCGGCGCGTATCCAAAATCCGTAAACGGATTTTAAAAACCTTCCGAACCAGTGGGTTGAACGAATGGCCGTGAGGTTGGATTACCTGGTCGCCACCGGATTCTGGGGTCGAGTTAAAAGGTCGAGCTGGTGCTCGATCCTCCCGACATTTCCAATGGGAAGAAATCTATTTCGCCCGGGCCTGGGACTTGTTGGCAAAGCAATAAAGCATGGTTGCCGTGCGCAGGAAGAGCCTTCCATCGGCAATTGCCGGGGTCGCAAGGGTGACCTCATCAAGTGGGCTTCTGGCCAGGATTTTGAACTCGGGTCCCGCCTGGATTGTGGTGGTGATCCCCTCTTCACTCAGACAGAATATCTTCCCCGCATAGGACCAGGGGGACGCGGTGAAGGTCCCTCCCAGCCGCTGCTTTTCATAGATCGTCTTGCCGGTTTTAGCGTCAAAACAGGAGATAAACCCTGTTGAATAGAGCACATAAAGGTTATCGCCCAAAAGCAAAGGGGTCGGGTGATAGGCCCCGATCGAATCGCGGTGCCAGGCAACAAAGGGTCCCGGGGGGCCATCCTTTTTTGGGGTGATATCGCCCGAGGCGCCCGGCTTCACGGCAACCACCGGTCGCGGACGACCAAATTCGTAACCGGAACTGATAAACAAAAGCCCATGACCGGCGACAGGCGCCGGTACACAAATGGAAGACATTCCACCCATGGTCCAGAGGAGTTTGCCTGCTTCGTCGTAG
>CAWUOD010000338.1:0-4341 GCA_963923115.1 uncultured Singulisphaera sp. | reverse complement strand
ACCGCCTTGAAGGAGAAGAATTCGCTCTCCTTTTCGGCTTTGTAGCGATCGTAGGTTTCTTTCGAAGCGGCCTGGAGTTGCTTGGAGGCGTTGAAGTCCTGCTTGAAACCGATGGCGGGGCCACCGAGGAGACCAGCGGACAACATGCCGACGCCGCCAACCATTCCAATCGAGATTGCGCCACCCTTGGGGAACTGCTCGGAAGTGACGGCGAGCATCGTTGGCCAAAGGAAGGTCTTGCCCATGGCATAAACCGTCGCGGCCAAAACGCACATGGTGACGCCTTCGGCATTTCCCAAAAGGGTCAGACCGGTGGCGCCAAGCACGCCGCTGATGCAAAGCAGACCAAGAGGCGAGACGCGATGCACGATCGGACCGGCCACAAAGCGGAGCACAAACATCAGAAGCGAGGTGTAAACAAAAAGGGCAAGACCCGAGGCGGGGCTACCCATGATGGAACCGGTGATCTTGCTGATCCAGGAGTCGGTTCCCAGTTCGACATATCCAACCATGGCGTGAATCACGATAAGGACGATCATCAAAGGCGCGAACAGGGTGCCAACCATCTCGCCGATGCTTACGCCAGCCGATTCCGCTTCGGACTTGGGGAACTTTTGACCAAGAAGCATGGCGCCGTAGGCGATCACGGGGATCAGGAACAGCGACATCTGGATCTTCCAGTCGACGGGAGGAACAGCGAAGCCACCCTTCTCGTCAGGCGTTCCCGCCATGAAGTAGGAGGCGAGACCACCCAGAACGAGACCGGCGGGCCAGCCCGCGTGAAGGATGTTCAGGAAGTGGGTCTTGTTCTTGGGGAACAGGGTCGCGGTTAGCGGGTTGACCACGGTTTCGCAAAGACCGTTGCCGATCGCGAAGATGAACATGCCCCAGAAGAGACAGTCATAAGCGGCTTGTTTGCCACCCGACTCGAAGGCAAAAGGCGCGGCCAGCGTAAGCAAAGCCGACACAAGGTGGAGCAAAAAGGCGCCAAGCATCAGTTTGCCGTAACCGACCTTGTCCGCGATCAATGAACTCAAAATAATGACAATGCCGAATCCGGTGAGACCACCACCCGTGATGTTGCCCAGCTCGGTCATGGTGAAACCAAATTGGTCCGCCCATTGGCCGAGGATGCCACCACGAACGGAAAAGCCGACGCCTGCGGCCAAAATGGCCATGAATCCGGCCCACAACAAGCGGTAGGCATTCGGAGCGGTAATCTCCTCCGAATTTGCATGTGAAGACATAGTTGGGTTGCCCTTCGACGAAAGTTGGGAGGGGTTAAGTGGTCTGACAAAGGCACGAAAACGCCCTTGACAGAATCCAGTGATTGTCAATTTAGGCAAAGAAAGGGGGGGCTGTCTAGTGGACAATCCCCCCTCGTAACCGCAATAGTATCAAAATATCATCGAATTTTCCGGTCAGTCAGCCCGTTCCGGAGGAGTCATCACAAGCTTCAGTTTCGCAAGAGCGCTGCTTTGCACCTGGCGAACTCGTTCTTTGGAAAGACCCAGCTCCGCGCCCACTTGCTCCAATGTCCCCGCCTTGGGTCGCTCATCCAGACAAAACCGGCTCGTGAGCACACGCTTTTCACGGGGGGTGAGAAGGGTATGGCTCTCCTGGAGGAAGACATCAATTTGACGCATGCCAAGGCTCTCCCCCTGGAAGGACGCCGCGTCGCGTGGTTCCCCATCGGGAAGCGCATCAAGCGGCATCGACCGTGAAAGCTTGTCGCCTTGCATCTTTTGCGAAAGGCGCGACAGCGCCCGCATGAGACAGGTAAAGGCGTATGTCGAAAAGCGGATCCCCAAAAACGGATTGAAAGCCGACACCGCCTGGATCAGGACGATGTGGCAATCGCCGACCAGGTCGTCGGCCATAAGACCATTCGGGGTCCAGCGCCTGACTGCCCGAAAGATCAGCTTTCGGTTGCCAAGGACGATACGGTCGCGCATCTGATAAAACCGGTCCCGCCACATCTGGCGCGCCTTCTCGTTTTTCTCCCGATGAAGACGATAAACCGCATAGTGCATCCGCTGGGCGCACGCGCGTGTGATTTCATCAGGCATGAATGTCCCGGGGTAGGTTTCCCCGTCGGACGATTCCAGGCCATAAGTTTTAAGCGCATTGGATTTCAAAAACGATTCATGAATCACAAAGTAGAGGCCATCCGCCGCCTGACGCATTTCCGGAGTGACTTTTTGAAAAGCGCTTTTGGGATCCTTGGTCATGGTTGGAAGGGGTTTTCCCGAAAATTCGGCGGAGCTGGTTTTTTTAGTCTCGGTCGAACTTTTTCTCGCGATCGTTGCCATGATGAAAAATCTCCCTGTTTGCAGTCGATACAACCCTGTCCTAGCCTGGTCGGCACAAATCGTTCAAATCGTCCTAATTTTTTTATCGCCCAAACGGGCCCAAGGTCAACATAAATTGAACGATTTGGACGAATTTTTTTATTTTTTCTGAAAACGCCCTGAAAAATCCCTGCCAAAAAGCCTCAAAACAGGCTTTGGGGGGGCACTTGGCCCCAAATTGACCCAAACTTCGAGGAACCTTGCTCTAATAGCACCAAAATACTGCTATTTAAACCTTTACCCTGCTTTGAACCGTTCCATTCCGTCACACGATTTGTTCACATCGAACTTTGCCTCGGTTTCTCTCAAAAAACTCCGGGAAATCGACACATTCACCCGACTAAGCTGGAACCTTGACACCCGGTGCGCTAAAGATGAATCGTGAACTTGGACAACCAACTCCATAATTAGGCCATTTCATGACCGAATCCCCTCTCCTGAGCACCCAGCAGGTGTCTGACATTCTTAATGTCAGCTCCTCCACCGTGAAACGGTGGGTGGACGAGGGGAGGTTGCAGGCGGTCAAAACCATAGGCGGACACCGGAAAATCCATGCGTGTGACCTTTTGCGGGTGGTACGCGAGCAACATTGGAATCATGTCGATCTGGGTCCGATTGAAGAGTTGCTGGGAACCCAAAGCCCGCCTGTTTGCGCCGACCAGACGGTAACAAGGTTTCACCAGGCTCTGTGCAAGGGTGACCAGGAACAGGTCCGAAACATCCTCCTTGAGTGCTATCACAGCGGCGTTCCGGTAAATGAGATGGGAGACCGTATCATTTGCCCCGCAATGAATCAGCTGGGCCTCGACTGGAGCCGCGGTGAAGTCGACATTTTCCAGGAACACCAGGCAACCCAGGGGATATTGGCAGGCTTGATGGAAATTCGCCGCCACCTCCTGGAGACGGTCCGCCCCCCCGAAAACGCTCCCCTGGCTCTTGGTGGCGGTCCCGAGAAAGACCACTACCTGATCGCCAACCTCCTCGTCGAACTGGTTTTCCTCCAGGCCCAGTGGCGGGTGATCAACATCGGCCCCAACACCCCGATTTATTCGTTTGAAAAAGCCGTTCGGGAAAAGGGGCCAAAAATCGTATGGATCTCTGCGACCCACCTCCACGAGCCAGATTCCTTCCTCGCCGAGGTGAAAGCTTTCCGTCAGGTTGTCGAGCAAAGCGGCGGTGAACTCCTGCTCGGCGGCCAAGCTATTCCCCCATCCACCCTGGAGGCCCTGGAGCTTCCCTGGCGGGGCACCACCATGACCGACCTGAGCCAACACATCCGGAAAGCGTTCCCCGTGGGCCAACCCCCTCGCCGTGGCCGTCCCCCCGGAAAATCGGCCGGGGCCTGACCCTTCCCCGGGATAACCCGCCTATCGTACAGCCAGTAGTTATTTGTTAAGTTGTCGTTGCGCGACTTGAATCTCCTATCTCCGCCCTGTTCCAGGAATTACGGATTGAATCGGTAAGTAACTGCGGATACGGCGAATGGGTGCAAGGGAGTGCATCGCCATGATCTCGTCCAGATTCGGCTGCTTGGGTCTTCTCGTTCTGCTCGTCCCGGGATCCCTTTGGGCCCAGGACTGGGCCAAAGTCAAACCCCCATTCCTGGCACCACTCCCTTTGCCCCAGGGGAATGAAGCACTCGACCAGTTCACCCGCACTCTGCAGCGAACACCCTACGACGATCTCACACGCATCGAGTCCGAACTTCGTGACCTGAAGGCCGAAGAGGCCAAAAAAACCTCCGTCCAAAGAGACATGGTCCTGATCCAAGTCGCGTTGGAGATGCAGGGCCCGGCTCTGGAAAAGGCCCTCGTATTCGTCGAGAAAAATCCCACCGACCTGGAAATGGCACTCCTTGCCGGGCGGATCTGCCGTCAACAATCCAAACTGGATCTGGGTGTCAAAGTTCTCGAAGATGCTATCCAGCAACCCACGCTCAAAGATTTACCCTGTCTCTTATACACATCTGACGCTGCCGACGATACTCCTT
>CAWUOD010000337.1:0-4365 GCA_963923115.1 uncultured Singulisphaera sp. | reverse complement strand
AGGCAAACACAAAAGGGCATGGTATCACTTGGAAAAACTGGAAGAACAGTTAGGAGGAATATCCTCCCTGGGAGTCCTTCATTGGGAAATGATTCATGCCTCGATGGGTGACCTTCAAATAGTAGAAACTGACCTATTGGACCTGTGGAGAAGGGGCGGGCCAGAATCCCAAGAAATTGCCTCCGCTCTCATTGAAGGGTACATAAGAATGTTTCGCCTCCCGGATGCCTTGGCAGTTTCAGGGGAATGGCTAACCAGGAATCCGGAATCCCTTAGGGCACTGGTTTTAAGGGCGGATGCCTGGTACCGTTCCCGGTCCCCAGACAATGCGGTGGAAGCCCTTCTGGAAGTGGTCAGAATCGATCCTGACCAAACGGCAAGTCGACTGCATTTGGCCCTTTCCCTGTTGGACAAGGCCCGCTACGACGAAGCCCTTAAGCATCTGGAAACTTTGGCATCAATCGGCCCGCCAGATGGCCTTGTTGAATCCCGAAGGGCCCGATGCCTGCATATGCTGGGCCGTGAAAAACAGGCGCGGGCAGTTTTGAACGAATTGATTCATTCCCTTCCAAACGATTACCGACTCTACTCCACCCTTGGCCAAATCGAACTTTTGACCGGCCATGATGTCGAGGCCGAATCCGCCTTTCGGAAAGTTTTGGCGATCCAGGAATCTGACTACCTTGGTAACTTTTCCCTGTCTCAATCCCTCAAGCGCCAAGGAAAAGCGGATGAGGCCAAAAAGTTTCAGGATCGGGCAGAGCAAATCAAATCTGGATTGGAGCGACTTAATGAAATAACCTCAACCGCTATTGCCCAAAGACCATTAGATCCGGCATTGCATCGGGAATTGGGAAAAATTTACTCAACTTTGGGGCAGGAAGAAAACGCCAAACGATGGAAAATGAGTGCGGACCGACTTGAACCTGCCCCAAACTCCCCCTTACTGAAGTGATTTTATTGCCAAAGTTTATGGGGCCAAAATTGTTTGCACATAGGCTATTTGCGTTTGAACAATTTTACTGGAGCTTCTTTTCCGGAAAAATCTCCGACAACCACTGCCCCTTTTTCAAAACCAGGTCCGGACAAGACTTCCACCGTTACATGGTCTGCACGAACCGATTCAATAATGCTTGCATCCCATTTTTTCAATCCGCTTTTACTGTCCTTATTGGGAGCCCATAACAAAACAGAAGGAAGATCGCTGGATTGTCTTTGGGGAAATCCCTCTTCAGGCAAAAAGGCAACGGAGACAATTTCCTGTGGACCCATATCCAATAAAGCGTCCTTTTTCAACAACGGAAGGGCCCGGTGAACCCCGTGCATCCGACCAATCACATGGTGTCTAAATTGGAGTTCTCCCATGTTTTCCATCCATGACACTGAATGATAAGGTTTTAGCAGATATGGCTGATCCAGAACATCACCATTGGTCAAGAGCAAATCAATGTCTCCGTCTCCGTCCAAATCAGACTGGGAAATACCGCTATGCCCCAACCCAGGATGCCCACCCTGATAAAGCTCCTTCGTTAAAAATTTTCCGCCTCCCTGGTTGAGGTAAAGGGTTACACACTCGTGCTCCTGCCCAAAAAGGACAACAAAATCCGGTTTTCCATCACCGTTCCAGTCGCGAACCAATATGTGAATTGCCCCGTGCCGAGGATCTACTATATTTCTTTCCCATGTCTTCGGATCCGCTTTCCTGGAGGGAATTCGAACATACCAGACCTCACCCGTGTTGTTCCAACCAAAAGCTGCAACCACAAACTCCATAGGCCAAACCCCCGGAGGGGAAAGAAGTTGGATATCCGTAACCCTTCCAACATTTTCCAGGATTACCTGTTCATCAAAAGACCCGTTCGGCATCCCACGGTGCCAAACCGCCCGACCTTTCCTGGCATCAGTGGGAAGAAAACTGCCCAATTCGCACACAAGCACATCTCCCAGGCCATCGCCATCAAAATCTCCCGGTTCCACATGGCAGGGATGATTTCCCCTAAGCACCGTCTTCCATTTCTCCCTTTTCTGTGGATCCAAGGTGCAAACCATTCCGCCACGCATGTCGGTCGCCCATAAAAGGGGTGAAGCCGATGGGGTTATCGAAGCATAACGCAAATGAGAAATGGCATGCCCCCCCTGGGGGGATTCCGGCCACTGGGAAAGCTCCTGGGATACCCAATCCAGGGCTTTTGATTTTTGTTTGACTGAGCTATCGAGTTTTTCAGGGGCCCTTTTCTCGTACCACTCCACAACCCCGGGCAAGGGTGGTGCCCGCAAAGGAAGTCCCGCCTTTTCAAAAAATTGGAAGCCCCTTTCAACCTCCATTTTCCAAACAGCCCGGGGAAAAATTTCTCCCGGAGGCATTCCATGACAATGTCCGCAAAAGGCCTTGATTGATGCCTCATCCGCCTGGATCGATTCAAAATGTTCGCCAAGAGGCCCCTTGGCGCCGCCACAGCCCATCAGAAAACAAACCATTAAACCAATTATTATTTGGGCGAGAAATAAATGGCGCCGGCCTGATTTCTTATTGATTTCCACTGAATCGCCCTCACGGTTCCCCTGTTATTTAGCGCTGGCGGACTCACTCTCCAAACGGTCCAAAACCATTAATTCTTCCCCAATAGCCATTCCCAATTGCATGAGATTTTCACGGGAGGAGTATTCCATCACTCCCTCAATGCGAAGAGCGAGTGGGTTCCCAGGCAACACAAGGATATTTTTGGCCAACACCATAGGAAGGCCCTTTAACACCCGGTTATGGACCTTGGAAAGGTCATCCTTAAGGATTTCCCTAAGCGAATCAAATCCTCCCGTTCCTCCCCCATGGGGATGCAAGGCAAAGTTGGAAATGCATTGAATCCATGGGATTGTTGGCAATTTCCAGGTTGAACCCAAGCTGCCCCCCCCTACCCGCCTGGGCCACTCCATCAGCCCCAAATCAACTCCCTGATTGGCTTGCAAATTTGCCCAATCCCAAGCCATATCGGCAAATCCTGTTTCCAATAAAAGTTTCAACCGAATCTTTGCCCCCTCCAAACCAAATCTTTGCGGTCCTCCCCGGTCCAGTTCACCAAGCGCCTGGCCTTTTAGCCCTAAAGCGACTGCATTCCGGATCCGGTCCAAAGATCGGTCCATTTCACCCGGGAATCGATATTCCAACAAATGCTTGAGATCCATAACATTGGCTGAACCTTGTTCCAGAAAAAAGGGTTCACCTGGATATTCTTGATTATTATCATCATTTTTGACCGATTCATTAATCATTTCAGCCAAATCCAAGGCACCTTGCTGTCTCAAAATCCCTGAAAAAATGCGACGAATTTTCCTATCAGATGGATCCAAATCGAGAGATTTTCGAAAACTATAAGCAGCCTGGGCCATCCAGCCCTCCTGCTCCATGGGAGTTATGGGAAAATCTCCAGGTTTCAGAAAGTGTTTGGCAAGAATTAACTCCCCTGTTACTCCCCATGCCAATCCATCACTTGAGTCTTGGCGCATGGCCATTTCGGCCCAAGTCCATGCCATGTTCAACAACGATGCAAACTCCCCTTTTTGGTCTTTCGGCCGTTTTTGTGAAGCCTCAATCCAGGCAAATGCCATTACGACCTCCGCGGACCTCCAAATACCCAATCCTTGGACTTTCGGGGGAGGTAATCCACGGGCCGATTCTTTTAAAAGGCAAATCGTTCCGGAAAAAATTTGAGGAGCTAAATTGGGATTTGAATTGCATTCCGCCACCAGGAAGGCGGCCGATTTTCGGGGATCAGGGTCTCCAATCAGATAAAACCATGAAGCTAATTCCCTATCATTACCTCCCTGGTTTAAAACACAATGTCGCATACCAGCGGTGACTCTACATAGATCCCTAATCCATTTGGAATTGGTATGAATTGGTTGCGAAACCAAATCTTGCTTTGCGCGATATAAAGCCGAAAATTCCCGCAGTTGCCCAACTTGGGGAAACAAACCTGATTTTTGATTAGCCAATAAATTCAAACCGACTATCCCACACATTATTATTAAAAGCCCAAAATTTGCCGCTACAGGTAATAACAAGCCAAGGGCCACCTGGGAGAACGCTATTCGTGCAATTACCAATCTGGCGATCAAAATCCCACCCAAGCCCAAAACCCAGCCGTATAGGTGTCCAGAAAGATAAAAACCTTCAAACAAAATGGGAATAGCTCTTCGAGAATCCCAAACCAGGCCCACAAAACCCAAGAGGAGCAAAAGTTGTACTTTTTTTGATAACCTACCTTCATTAAACCAAAACAAAAAACTAAATAAGTAACCTATTGGAGCCGAAATAATCCACAATATTTGGTAAAAAAAAACAACACTCCAATTATTCAAATTCAATAT
>CAWUOD010000336.1:0-4368 GCA_963923115.1 uncultured Singulisphaera sp. | reverse complement strand
GGAGATGTGTATAAGAGACAGGTTCAATGCGGGCTTTGACTTGCCTGAAAAGGATGGGAGTCGAAGTTTGGTCCAAAGGGCGGGTAAAAAATGTCGAGAAAGAAACACTTCATGTTGACCGCCAAGGCCAAAGGGAAATCCTTTTCGCAGGGACCATCATTTGGGCGGCTGGCGTAAAAGGGGCTGCGCTCGGGGCGAAACTCGCCAAGTCAACGAATACAGTCCTGGACAAGTCTGGAAGGATTCCGGTTTTACCTGACCTTACGATGGAAGGTCATCCGGAAATTTTTGTTTTGGGGGACATGGCATCTGTCTCGCAGGGAGAGGGAAAATTTGTTCCAGGCGTTGCCCCGGCGGCAATCCAGATGGGACAATATGCGGGAAAGGTTATCCTAAATCGCATGGCGCAAACCAAAGCGCCGGCTCCTTTTCAATATTTTGACAAAGGTAGCATGGCCACCATAGGCCGCGCGGCTGCTGTCGTGGAAATCCCCTGGCCGAACATTCGATTTGGCGGCTTTATCGCATGGATTGCATGGCTATTTGTCCATGTATCCTTCCTGGTTCAATTTCAAAACCGGGTATTGGTATTATTCCAATGGGCGGAAAACTATTTTACTCGAAACAGGTCCGCTTTGCTAATTACCCACCCCGCAGAATTGGAATCCGAGAATAAGGAAGATTTTTCAGAAGATGGGAGAAATGATAGCATTTCATCATAAAATATCGCTTAAATTCTTAGCATAGCACGAAAACCCCGGGCCGAATAATACGACTGGGCTCCATTGTGATAGACAAACACATGGCCAAAACGCCTATCACAAAATAGGGCGCCTCCAAGTTCACGGATGTCGGTGGGGGTTTTAATCCAACTTGATGTTTTTGTGTCAAACTCCCCAAACTTCTGAAGATTCCGGTATTGTTCTTCGTTGAGGAGCTCCACACCCATGGAGGCGGCCATGTCCACCGCGTTATTTTTCGGTTTATGTTCCTTCCGGGATTCAAATCCTTCCCGGTCATAGCAAAGGCTTGTGCGCCCCTTGGGGCTTTCCTTCGAGCAATCCACAAAAACATATTCTCCGGCTTCATTTCCCAGGACCACCAAATCAGGCTCCCCACCGGTACTTTCCATCTCGTTGAGAGACCAGAGTTTTTTTTTGTTTTGTTCCAACCGTTGGTGGATTTGATTCCAGTCCAGATTGGGGTGTCGCTTCATGTTGTTTTCAAATCGTATTTTGAGGGATTGCAACAGTTTCTCGAAATGGGAGGGTGATACTTCCTCTTTTCCGGATTTTTGTTTCATGGCGCTTACAACTTGTGGTATCGGGGTATTACTGGCGGGATTTATGTTCCATGATCAAAGAGGCCATGAGGGTGTTTTATAACCCCAATAAACCCAGGCGATGCCAACCGCCCAATGATCCTCAACAATGAAATCCAATCAAATCGTCCATGCCTTTGGCTTTAATCGATTACACTACACCGCTAATCAGGGGGAAGGTCATCAAAAAGGGTTGGAGCGGAATCCTGAATTGGGCGTTTGGACTTTTTTGGTTTGCCCGGCCCACCCTTTTTACGCGAACCATGTTTTAGGTATACTCCCATAGTCATGGATTTTGCCTCAGGCGAACGGCGAATGCCATATAAAAATTGTTTCATCCGGTTTGACCGACCGGCAATCGGCGACACCGGAGCCGGGTATCCACCTGCACACTCCCCTTGTTGAATTTTATCGGGTGATAATCCTCCAAGTTCGGGGACCCATTTTTTGACAAACCGGCAGTCCGGATCCCAATCAGCGAGTTGTTTGTTCGGATTGTATACCCTTATAGTATTCAATCCAACCACTCCCGCCTGCATTTGCAACTGGTTAAGATGGATCCCCGGGTCATAATCACGAAAAACACGAGCCAGATGCGGGTGAATCAAACGCCAATCGAGATTAAGGTTATGACAAGCAAAACTAACCACCATCGCCCGCATTCGAAAATTGACAAACCCGGTGGTTGAAAGACAACGCATTACCGCATCCACCAGCGGGTAACCCGTGCGCCCCTCCCGCCATGCCGCATAAAGAATCTCATCGTTTTCATAGGGCGGATGGCGATAAGCCGGGTGCAGGGCATGAAACTCCAAACCGGGTTCCGATTCGAGTCTTTGCGTGAAATGGTCCCGCCAATGTAAGCGGCTTAAAAATGCGGCAAGTCCACTTTTCCATCGTGATGTTTTTGGGTCATTGGGATCAAGTTCTGAAAGTCGTCTCTGGACCCCATGCCATACCTGGCGAACGGATAATGTCCCCCATGCAAGGTGGACGCTTAACCTCGAACCGGCGGTGAATGCCGTGTTGGGAGAACTGATTCCCCCCCGATACCAAAGACCCCGATTGTTAAGGAAGTCATAAAGGGTCAAAAGAGCATCAGCCTCGCTAACAGATTGCCAATTCCGATTCGGTGCAAATGCCCGAAGGTTTGGAAAAGCCGTTGAAGCCGCAAGTTGCTGGATTTCTGGACTCTGGCGAATCGCTGGGACCTTCAAGGGTAAAGGCTTGACAATTCGTGATTCCCACAAATCTTGAAGTTTGTCCCGATCCACCCCACCCCGCTTGACACTGGACTGGCTGAATTCACGGTAAACAATCCCCCGTTCACGACACCACGAAGCGACCTTTTTATCGCGTTGATATGTGATGGCATTGCCAACCTCCTCGTGGCTGAAAAGGTGGGTGAAGGGGATGATAGCGAACAGTTTTGACAATTTGTCAATCACTTCACCATGAGCAATGATTAAATCAGCCCCATATTGTCGCAATGAATTTCGAAGCCCTTTGATAGCCTGCCATTGGGCTTGAACATGCATATCTGAGGTGTCGTCTGCCACTAAAAGCAAGGGTTCAAAACAAAAAAAGGGCAGAATATCAAGACCATATGAATCTGCTTCAGCCAGGCATGCGTTATCCGCTAGCCTCGCATCCCGTTTCACCCACCAGACCGCGACTGGACGCATCACTTGCGAATCCGTTTGGGAGTTTTAAAACCATGCCCGATTACCTGGTTTGCGACTTTTTCCCAATAGCGTGAAAAACGCTTGGGTTCTTCTGCATATTCCACAAATACCGGGCGTGAATAAACAACCACATGAAAATCCGATTTTAGTTTTTCGATTGCCTGAACAACCCATGGATTGGGATGTTCGGAAATGTGGATAGTCCGTGAACCAAACATTCGGGCTATAAGGGCAATCTGTTCGACGGGGTCCCCAACCCTAACCAGTTTTGTGGGGTTGGGCAAATGGTCAAAAAGGTCATCAATTCCGTCCATAACAAAGGATAATCGATGTTTGCTCCAGGGCTCGGCGAGCAGCATTGGCTCATTGAAAATGAAGGCCACCGCCGCGCCTGGATTTGCCTTGAATGCCGGGTCAACCCAGGACAGGGCCGCATCGTGAACCCAAATCAAATCCGAATTCCTCGTTGGGTAGATTTCAGGATCCTGTTTGCAAACATTGGGTGCATTTTTTTGGGGTGGTGGAGCTTCGGCCGGAAAAGAATCAATGGGGCCTTCGAGACCAGAAAACAATTTTTTTTGAAGCGTGGTGTAATCCGAATCGAAAGGGCATTTCACCCTGCAATTGCCACACCAACGGCCGTTGCTGAATGTATCAATATTGCTTTTATTCATGAAGTAGGGCTTGGCCGAGAAAGTTCCGTTCACCCATTGCCAACTCGCTGAATTACTTGCAATATCTCCATCGTAGAGGTGTTGTCGGAATAATTTTGCTCCCTCCTGCCAACGGACTTTTCGATAATGGCAAAGATAAGCGGCGAACCAAAGTCTGGCATGATTGTGTAAATACCCGTTTTGATACAACTCATGTAGCATGCCATCCATACAAGGCAATCCGGTTTCACCTGCAAGCACATCAAGTGGCAATCTGCGGGAGCGAGGGGACGGGTCTTTGGCTTCCTCAAGATCCTC
This sequence comes from uncultured Singulisphaera sp., assembly GCA_963923115.1. GTDB lineage: Bacteria > Planctomycetota > Planctomycetia > Gemmatales > Gemmataceae > SYLG01. Next base: position 391 of record CAWUOD010000336.1, on the reverse strand, counting down.
TTCGATGCCCATTCCATACCAGGCAAGAACCTTCTCGAAAAAATCACGCCAGGCCAACTGGCGCAAAAACTCCGCAAGGATGCCTGGATCATTCGCAAAACGGGATTTCAAATGATCCCGAACTTCAACGACAGATATCATTCCATGCCGCAAATAAGGAGATAAAAACGAAACTGGAGAATCCGTAAAATTTCGTGTTCGACCGTAATGGGTTGGATCAAACGCTAGTAATCGTGCCAATCCTTCCCGCCTGCCCCCGGCCATGGAGGATGACTTGTCCGGGTTCACCGTACAATCCCTTAGACGATCAGAAAGGATTTCGCGTTTCTTTTGTTTTTCGTCGAAAGCCTGATTAGCTGCTTTCATAATAGCTCTTCCATGAATTCAGACT
>CAWUOD010000335.1:0-4369 GCA_963923115.1 uncultured Singulisphaera sp. | reverse complement strand
GCCTGGTGGGCCCCAAGACCACCCGTCAATGCAAAAAGACCCAACGCGACGATCAGCAAGGATCGCTGACGAAGCTCGGCACCCATTCCCAAAACCGCCAGGGCCCCCAAAAACGCACTCGCGACACCTATCCAGGGGTGGGGTTCACTCGCCGGGGCGCAAGCCAGGGCACCGGCACCGGCAAGTATCGCCGCCCGCAAAACCAGCGGCGAGCTTCCCGCCGGGGATGGCTTCAACAGGCCCAACCACGATTTGGTGGGGCCACATGCGAGGAACATTCCCGCGAAAGCCAAAAGCCCCATGCCGGCGGAAAGGGAAGCAACCCCCAAAACGGGGTGGGATACTCCCACACCGGAGGAAACCGCGATGAGCGCCCCAAAGGCACACTCAAAAAGCCACTGGGGAAGTCGAAAATCCGGACCCATTCCCGAAAGGACCAATCGCCCCAACTGGAATCCGCAAAGCGCGACAAGTCCCCAAGCGGAGCCAATCACGGCTCCCCAGGGAGAGAACCATCCATCCGGACGAGCCAAACCCGCGAGAGCCCCCAATTGCAAAAGCCCAAGCGCCAATCCCGAAATAGACATCAGCCGCCCCTCGGAAACGGTTGGCTCGGAAGGCGTATTCCCCCCATCCCAAAACTCACCCCGCCATTGGGCCAGGTAGCGATCTATGATGGCTCCACCACAAGCGGCAAGCGCGGCACAGCTAAGGCCAATGGCCCAATCCCCGGGAGCTATTTCCATCCCATGGATCCAGGGTCCAACCACCCAAAACGCCGGGACCAAAATTCCCGTTCCAAAAGATGCAAGATGGGCCAAAACACCTGAGGCCCGGCCAAAAGCCAGGCTGTACATACCCGCCAAAATAAGCGCCAATCCGGTCCACGACTCGGCAAGTCCGGGAATACCGGTTTTTGATGCCCCCACGGGAAAGGCACCCAGCAACCAGCAGGCGATTCCCGCCAATAACAAAATCCAGCCTGCCAAACGGGAAAACAGAGCAAAACCGCCTGAAGGGAGTTCGCCCTCATCGGCCACCATGACAGGCTTGAGCCGAAGGGGGTGATTTCCCGGTTGTCGGTACTCATGGAAAGTTTCGGGATGAATGTATCCCCCTTCCGTCTTGCCACCCCCAGGCAATATCAGCTCAACTTTGCCAATAGTATTTTTCCGGGGTTTGCGCATCCGGGCCAAAGCATTCCTTTGGCGGAGAAGCCCCTCCTCCATCCGCTTTGCGGTGTCCGCATCAAGGGCCCCCATCCGACTGAGACGAAGAACCTGCTCCGCCGCGATTTCCACTTCCCGCAAGGAGGCGTAGTAGGCGACCTCGCGCGACTTGCCACACCCCTGGCAGGTAGCCTCCTCGGATCCAAAAACCCCGGCACAAGCCGGACATGTGAAATCCTGTTCAGCCAGGTCCGGCAACCAGGCTTTTCCATATTCCAGATGCCACGCCACAAACCTCAGGATTTCCCGACCAAGCCACCACACCAAAGGCCCAGCGACAACCCCCAAAAGGAGGGAGGCAAACACGGGCAAAGTTGCGTCATTCATGGCAGGTCGCCCCAAATGATTACTGTGGGAGAGTTGCAGTAAGGAGATGGGCTTTTAGGCCCACAACCGCCGGGTAATACCCAGATGTTGACATGCAATCAAGCCCACTTTGCCCGCTTTGCCAACAAGCCACCCAAATATCCCAGATTTACATTCAACCTGAAGCCCCTTTCCCTTGTCCCACCCCGTTTTTCCCTTAGGAAAACCATTGAGTGATGGTTGTTCGAAACACCCCCAATTGGATGCGATTTCATGGCCAATTCCTTCTCCTCGCTTTCGACCATTAATGTTGCGGGCCGCGAGTTCCGTTTTCATAACTTGAATTCTCTTTATTCCCGGTTTCCCAATTCCAAAAACCTCCCGTTCAGCCTTCGTGTTCTTTTGGAAAATCTTCTCCGGACAGAGGATGGCCTGAATGTAACCGCGAAGGATGTCGAGGCCCTTGCCACAATCGACCCGAAAGCGATTGGCCAGACCGAGATCGCCTTCACTCCGGCCCGCGTGCTGATGCAGGACTTCACCGGTGTTCCAGCTGTTGTGGATCTGGCGGCAATGCGCGACGCGATGTCCCTTCTCGGGGGCAACCCGCAAAAGATCAATCCTCTTTGCCCCGCCGAGCTGGTCATCGACCACTCCGTGCAGGTGGACAATTTTGGCACCGAGCTGTCTTTCAAATCCAATGCAGATCTTGAATATGATCGAAATCAGGAGCGTTACACCTTCCTCCGCTGGGGACAGACCGCTTTTCGTGACTTCGCGGTCGTGCCGCCAGAAACTGGAATCGTCCACCAGGTGAATCTCGAATACCTCGCCAGGGTCGTGTTCACACGCGAGACCGAGGCGGGGGCTGCCCCAATGGCTTATCCCGACACCGTCGTCGGAACCGACAGCCACACCACCATGATCAATGGACTGGGTGTGCTGGGATGGGGGGTCGGTGGAATCGAAGCCGAAGCCGCCATGCTTGGACAACCCGTTTCCATGCTCATACCGGAGGTCATTGGTTTCCGCCTAAGCGGCAAATTGCCCGAAGGCGCGACCGCAACCGACCTGGTCCTCACCGTCACTGAAATGCTCAGAAAGCGCGGCGTGGTTGGCAAGTTTGTTGAGTTTTACGGCGCGGGACTGGCGCAACTCCCCTTGGCCGATCGCGCCACAATCGCCAACATGGCACCCGAATATGGCGCCACCTGCGGCATCTTCCCCGTGGATGCGGAAACCATCCGCTTCCTCCGATTCTCCAATCGTCCGGAATGGCTCGTGGAACTGGTCGAAGCCTATTACAAGGCCCAGGGAATGTTCCACGACGCGAACACCCCAGAGCCGACATTCACCGACACCATGAGCCTCGACCTTGGAACCGTGGTGCCAAGTCTTGCCGGGCCATCCCGCCCCCAGGACCGTGTGCAATTGACCGATGTTCCCGCCTCTTTCCAAAAGGCGCTTCCCGGTCTTATGGCCCGCGCAAAGAACAAGGCTGGTGAAACGCCAACCGCAACCGCGACAGGCACCGCCAACATCGATGGCACCAACCACTCCCTCAAACACGGAACAGTTGTTATTGCCGCGATCACAAGCTGCACCAACACCTCGAATCCCTCCGTCATGCTTGCCGCGGGACTGGTGGCGAAGAAAGCGGTCGCCAAGGGACTGAACACCAAGCCTTGGGTCAAACCCAGCCTTGCGCCTGGTTCCAAAGTCGTTACCGACTACTTCGAAAAAGCGGGGCTTACCGAACCGCTCAACAAGCTCAAGTTCAATCTGGTTGGCTATGGCTGCACCACTTGTATTGGAAACTCGGGCCCCCTGCCCGTTCCTGTCTCCTCCGGAATCGAGGAAGGCGGACTGGTTGTCGCCTCGGTCCTTTCAGGCAACCGCAACTTCGAAGGTCGCGTACATGCCGAGGTCCGGGCCAATTATCTGGCCTCGCCTCCACTGGTTGTCGCTTATGCCCTGGCAGGCCGAATCGATATCGATTTCGCAAGCGAGCCAATTGGAAATGGTTCCGATGGCAAACCTGTTTACCTAAAAGACATTTGGCCCACCCAGGCCGAAGTGGCACAGGCCGAGGGAAGCTCCCTCACACGCGAGATGTTCGCCAAGCAGTACGATGCGGTCTATGAAGGCGATGAAGCCTGGCGCGGTCTGCCCGTGCCCAAGGGAGACCGCTACACATGGGACAACAAGAGCACCTATGTCAAGCATCCTCCCTACTTCGAGGGAATGACCCGGACTGTTCCAACCGTAAAGGAAATCCGGGGCGCTCGCGTTTTGGCGGTTCTGGGTGACAGTATCACCACCGACCACATCTCCCCCGCCGGCAACATCAAGGGTTCCAGCCCCGCGGGCAAATACCTCCAGGAAAAGGGTGTAAAGCCCGGCGATTTCAACAGCTACGGGGCCCGTCGTGGCAACCACGAGGTCATGGTCCGAGGCACCTTCGCGAACATTCGCCTGAAAAACGCACTCGTTCCGGGAACCGAGGGAGGCGTGACCCGTTTTCTTCCCACCAACGAGCAGATGAGTATTTTTGACGCCTCGGTGAAATACGCCGAAGCCAATATCCCCCTCTTCATCCTTGCCGGAAAGGAATATGGCTCAGGGTCCAGCCGCGACTGGGCTGCCAAGGGGCCAAAGCTTCTCGGCGTTCGCGCCGTGATCGCCGAAAGCTACGAACGCATCCACAGGAGCAACCTGGTCGGGATGGGAATCCTTCCCCTGCAGTTCCTCCCCGGCCAAACGGCCCAAACACTGGGGCTTACCGGCGAAGAAACTTTTGAGATCGCCGATCTGGCCAAAACGCTCGATGCGCC
>CAWUOD010000334.1:0-4378 GCA_963923115.1 uncultured Singulisphaera sp. | reverse complement strand
GCCCATGCCGCCTCGAAGGGGCGTGGTGCGGGGCTTGGAGGGCTTCGCCGGAGCGGCTGGGGCCGAAGGCGAGGCGGCCGCTTCGGGTTCGGCGGATTCGCCATCATCCTGGGTCGCTTTGATGGAAAGCGAAACGCGCCGGGTGTCGGGTTCAATGGTAAGCACCATCACCTTCACCTCATCGCCTGTCTTCACGACATCGACGGTTCGGCGAACCTTGCCCTTGGCCAGCTCGGAGATGTGAACAAGACCTTCGATTTCCGGTTCGAGTTCGACAAAAGCGCCAAAATCCTCTGTGCGGGTGACTTTGCCGGTGACGATGGTGCCGGGGCGGAAACGCTCGGCAAGGGTTTGCCATGGGCTGGACAAAAGCTGCTTGAGGCCGACGGAAATTTTCCGCTTTTCCGGATCGACAGTAAGGATCTTGACCTCGACCTGTTGCCCGGGGCTGAGAATTTCACTGATATCGTTGATCCGCTTCCAGCTAATTTGCGAGATTGGCAACAAGGCGTCCGCGCCGCCAATGTCGACAAACGCGCCAAAGCTCTGGAGAGAACGGACGATTCCCTTTCGAACTTGACCCTCGGCCAGGTCGGCCCAAAGCTTTTCGGCTTCGACCGCCCGTTCCCGCTCCAGGAGGGCGCGACGGCTGACAATCAGGTTGTGATCGTGCGGATCGATTTCCGTGACTTCGCAAGTGAGCTTTTGGTCGGCGAAAATATTGAGGTCGAAAGTCCGGCCAATATCCACCTGGCTGGCGGGGAGCCATCCGCGACACGAATTGACCATGATCTCAAGGCCCGAGGCCTTGACCGCGGTGACCTTGGCTTCGACAACCATCCCCTTGGCAAGGCTATCCCAGTCGGCATTGGCGACCGCCTGGCCTTTGCGGCTAAGGATCAGTTGCCCGTTTGCGGGATCGAACCGTTCAATTTTGATATCGATTTCGGTGCCGATTTCGGGGAGGCCTTCGGGGAACTGGTCCCGTGTGAGCAATCCCTGACTGCGGCCACCGGGAATTTCCACGAACACATCGCCGTTATGGATGCGGAATACGACGCCCTTCTTGCCCGGGGCGCCCGCTTCACGGATGGGCCGTTCGGTTTTGATGGTTTCCAGGGACTCCTGGATCCCGCCAAAAGAGGCCTGGAGTTCCGCCTCCATCAGCTCATCGAGGGGGTCGATCTTCCGGTCGACCTGGCTGGCGGGTGTGGGCCTGGGGGCTGGGGCGACTCCCCAATTTTCGGGCACATCCCCCAAACGGGTGGCGCCGCCAAAGTTTTGATCCTGATCCCCTTCGCCGCGCGGACCGCGATTGCCACCGGGACCGCCTGGTCCACGGCCACCGCGACCGCCTTGAGGCCGGTTGCCATAGCCTGGTTTGCGCGAATCCTGCTGGGGCCGGGGACGAAAACCGCCCTGACCGCCTTGGTTCGAGCCACCTTGGGGACGAGCGGCGGGAGCCTCCACCGGAGCTTCTCCACCACTTTGGCCCAGCTCAAGTCGGGGGCTGGTGTAACGACCGGGTCCCTGATTTTCGCGGAGCTTTTCCAAAATGGGATTGGAAGCCGGCGCCGAGGTATCGGTGGGTGTGGCGGAGCTGTTTTGCGTTTCTTCGGACATGAATCAGGCCATCCTTCACTTCGGCGAATCAGTTCCCATTGGGGGAAGAGGAGTTATATCACGAACCTTGAGGTTACGGAAAGTGATACCAGACGAGTGGTTCTGAAGACAGATAAACCCTTTGAGGGGTTTGTCTTTGAGCTTGGGGTCGGTGGTTTGGTCGAATTGGAGAACCTGTTTTCCGTTTACCTGGATACCAATCACGGGGCCCTCGCAGCGAATCCGCAAACTGTTCCACTCAGGCGATGGCTTGACCGCGTTTTCCTTGGGGGCAATAAAGCGATAAAGGGAAATACTTCCGGTGGGACTTGGCGGTGTCCCCGCATCATCGAGCAGCTGAATCTCATACGAGGCGACCGAGGGGCGGGACTCCCAGGACTTCTTCGGATTGAACGGGCCTGTCCGAATCCCGACTCCACTGTTTCCCACCTTGGGTTTTGTCCCGGGTTTGGCGAGAGGAGGGACCACCGGGGCATCAAACCGGTACTCGAGTTCCCACTCGAAATCGGCGAATTCACGAGGGGTATAGCGCAGAAATCCAAACCCCCCATTTCCTTCACATCGAATCATCCCATCCTTGACCGACCAGATCGGTTTTCCTTTTTCGGACCCGGATTTGACCGTCGCATCCCCTTCGGCAAGCCATCCGTCCAGGGTTTTGCCATTAAATGGGAGAATTGTGCCCGGGCGTGTCGAATCAGAATCCCCACCAAAAGCCCGACCGGGGGCTGTGGTCCCAAAAAACGGGAAAGCCACGCCCATCAATAGCAAAAACGCAAGTGCCCGGATGCAATGTCGCATAGGCGCATTTTACCAAAACCCGGGAACATTCCGACAACGGTGGGAAAGGAAATTCGAGGGAAACGGGTCGGTTTCACAAACCGGACCAGCGATTTTTCCCAAGACCCTCCCAACAACGGCAGTTTGGGCAAACAGGGCAACGATTCCTGTCCGATAGATTACCCAGAGTCTTTTGGTAATTGAAGGCTCTCCGGGTTGCCGGACGACTACCCATCGGGCAAAATGGTGGAGACCCTCCTTTGGAAACGACCCCCATATGAATGCCCTCGGCCTTTTGGCATGTCTGGCCTGCTCCGGCACCGTGCTGGCCGAGGCGCCCCGTTTTTCCCATGAAGTGATGGCTGTCCTCTCCCGAGTTGGTTGCAATTCCGGTCCCTGTCATGGAAATCTGAACGGCAAAGGCGGTATGAAACTCTCCCTGCGGGGGGATGATGCCGCATGGGATTATCGTGTTTTGGTGCGCGAACAATCCGGCCGCCGGGTCAATATCCGCCAGCCAGGCGAAAGTCTCCTCATCAAAAAGGCAATGGGCGCCGTTCCTCACGAAGGAGGAAAGCTTTTTGGTCCAACCTCGCGGGAATACCAGATCCTGACCGATTGGATCGCCGCAGGGTGTCCCCAGGGGCCTTCCGGAAACAGCCTCGCCGATGCCCGTATGGAATTCGATTCCCCCGAGGTGATCCTTTCCTGGGCCAAGCCCCAAACAAAATTGCGGGTTTGGCTTTGGCGGGACGGAAGCCGCGCCGAGGTGACGGACCTGGTCGCATGGGAGACCACCAACCTGGGCCTCGCGATCGAACGGGACGGAACCCTTCTGCCTGGTCCCCTGGCGAAAACGGGTCAACGCATCGAAGGGGGTGTCGTGGCAAGGTTGTTGGACCGGCAGATCCTTTGCCGGGTCGCCATTCTCCCGACGCAAAAAGCCGCCTGGTCCGAACCCGCAGCGACCCATCCTGTCGATATCGCGCTGGAACCGCGGCTGAAAACCCTGGGCATTGTTCCCTCGGCGCCCGCGAGCGATGAGGTCTTCCTCAAAAGGCTATATCTGGATCTTTTGGGGATCCTTCCCACTCCCGGTGAGGCGAAGGTCTTTTTGGCGGACAAGCGTCCCGATCGGCGGGAGCGGCTTGTCGATGCGCTTTTGATTCGGCCCGAGTTCGCGGATTTCTGGGCGATCAAATGGTCTGATGTGCTGCGGGTCGAGGAGAAAACCCTGGATGTCACCGGAGTCCGGGGAATGCACGGATGGCTTAGGCGCGCCATCGCCGAAAACAAGCCGCTCAACGAGATGGCAAGGGAACTGGTCTCCAGCCGGGGAAGCACCTACGAACACCCCGAGGCCAATTTTTACCGGGCGCTTCGCGATCCGGAAAATCGCACCGAGGCGATCGCCCAAGTCTTTTTGGGCGTGCGGATCGCCTGCGCCAAATGCCACAATCATCCATTCGACCGCTGGAAACAGGAGGACTATCACGCCCTGGCCGCGGCGCTTTCGCCGATCGATTACAGGGTCCTGGAAAACAAGCGGGGGGACAACCTCGACAAGCATGAATTTGTCGGCGACCAGATCGTGTTTCTGCGCCGGGGATCCCGCTATTCCCATCCCGTCACCAAAAAAACCCTCGCGCCCGCATTCCTGGGGACGGCAGCTCCCGGGGACCAGGATACTCCCGCCCGCCTGGCTGATTGGATTGCCGATCCGGAAAATCCATTTTTTGCGAAAGCGCAGGCCAACCGGATCTGGCGCCACATGACCGGGAAAGGGCTCGTGGATCCCGAGGACGATTTCCGGATCACCAATCCCCCCTCCCGACCGGAACTGCTTGAACTTTTGGCCGTGGAACTTAAGCGGTCGGATTTCCAACTCAAACCGCTTGTTCGTCTTATCGCCACATCAAAGGCCTATCAGCGATCGGCCCAGGCAAGCATCTCGGGCGACGACCCAACCCACACC
>CAWUOD010000333.1:0-4428 GCA_963923115.1 uncultured Singulisphaera sp. | reverse complement strand
CATCAAACCCGGGAACAAGACGCTTGTAGGAATTGGTGGTCGGATTGGTGAACGCGGCCAGAGCCCCGGCATGACGAAGGAGCCCCCCCATGGCATGGCGACCGAGTTCGGAAAGCCCGGCATAGCCCGATCCGGCGAAGAGATTGTTCCCTTCTTTCCAGAGCGACATGTGGATGTGCATTCCGGTGCCGTTGTCGCTGAAAAGCGGCTTGGGCATGAAGGTGGCCGATTTGGCATGTTTGCGAGCGACATTGCGAACGATGTATTTGTATTTGAGCACACTGTCGGCCGTCTCGACCAACGGCCCATAGCGCATGTCGATCTCGCCTTGGCCACCCGAGGCGACCTCGTGGTGGTGCCCCTCGACGGGCAGGCCCGCATCGATCATCACCCGCATCATTTCCGAGCGGAGGTCGTGATGCGAATCGGCTGGAGGACAAGGAAAATATCCCTGGCGATAGGGGATTTTCGAAGCCAGGTTGGGCTTCTCGTCGCGCCCCATGTTCCAGGCCCCCTCGACGCTGTCGAGGAAATAGAACCCGGACTGGGTGGTCTGGTCGAAGCGGACATCATCAAAAACGAAAAACTCGATCTCGGGACCAAAACAGGCGGTGTCCGCGACGCCCGTCGAGCGCATGTAATTGACGGCTTTTCGGGCCACATTGCGCGGGTCGCGGGTGTAATCCTCGCGGGTGAGAGGGTCCTGGATGTTGCAGATCAGGGTGAGCGTTTTTTCGGCGCAAAAAGGATCGATGAAAGCGGTCTCGGGCGCGGGAACCACGAGCATGTCGGATTCGTTGATCGCCTGCCAACCCCGCACGCTGGAAGCGTCAAAGCCAAGCCCTTCCTCGAAAGTGGCTTCGGAAAGCCGCTCGGAGGGGATGGTGAAATGCTTCCACTGCCCGGGGAAATCCATGAAACGGAAATCCACGGCCCGAATTGCCTCGTGGCGAATGAAAGCCAGGATTTCCTTGGGGGTCAAAACCGTGTCCTCAGAGGGGTGCCTGAGAGGAGTGCACCCTTGCTCTCATAATACAGATCCCCGATGCGCTGCGCCACAGCCCAAGCGTGTGGCGGACCAAACCGGGGTCGGAATGTAGGGGTTATAGGGGACAATTACCGATAAGATAGCAATATATTATATTTTAGCTTTTTTAGTTAATCTAAAAATATAAATATCAATCATCCCCATAAGGATCTTTCACCCCGGTCAGGACCTCCCGGTCGGTGGAATAGGATTTGATCCGGCGGGCCAAGGCGGTGTAGCGCAGGCGCGATTGCATCCGTTCCGAAGCGAGCTGCAGGGCCCGTCTGTTCCCCACCACAACCACCAGTTTCTTTCCCCGGGTGATGGCGGTGTAGACCAGATTGCGTTGGAGCATCGGAAAGTGCTGGGTGTGGAGGACGATCAGTACGGCCGGGTATTCGGAACCTTGCGATTTATGGACGGTCATGGCCCAAGCCGGGGCCAATTCGTCCAGTTCGCCCGCCTCGTAGTCGACCACTTTGCCTTCAAATTCGACGGAGACCTGCGCCTCGGTCGTGTCGATGGAGACGATGATTCCCAGATCGCCGTTGAAGACGCTCTTTTGGTAATTGTTTTCTGTCTGGATGACCTTGTCACCGACGCGCCAGATCCAGCCGAAGCGTTCCAGCTCGTGCTGCCCCCTGGGGGGATTGAACACATCCCGCAACACGGCGTTGAGCGCCTTGGAGCCGAGTTCGTTCTTGTTCATGGGGGTCAGGACCTGGATGTCCCGAACCGGATTGAGGCCAAACTTTTTGGGGATCCGGTCGGTGGCCAGGGCGACGATTCGGGCCTGAACATCTTCGGGGGTCTGTGCTTCCACCAGAAAAAAATCGCCCGAGGCATCGGGGCTGGTTTCGGGCAGCTGACCCTGGAGGAGGGAGTGGGCCGCCTGGACGATCCGGCTTTCGCGGGCTTGGCGGAACACCTCCGTAAGTCGCCCCACGGGGAGGGTGCGCGATTCGATCAGGTCGGAAAGGATCGCGCCCGGGCCGACCGAGGGGAGTTGGTCGACATCGCCGACAAAGACCACGCGCGAGCCGAGAGGAATCGCCTTGATCATGGCGTCCATCAGGGGGAGATCGACCATGGAGACTTCATCGATCAGGAACAGATCCCCATCGAGTGTCTCGATATTGCTTTTGCGGAAGCCTCCGATGCCGGGATCGAATTCGAGGATCCGGTGGAGGGTTTTGGCCGGGAGTCCCGTCGCCTCGGAGAGTCTGCGTGAAGCGCGACCCGTTGGGGCGCCCAAAATCACCCGCCACCCCATGCGTCTGGCCAGTTCGACAATCGCCCGGACCAGGGTCGTTTTGCCCACGCCGGGTCCGCCTGTGATCACGACCACCGGGTTTTCCGCGACCAACCGGAGGGCGGCCATTTGTCCCTCGGCGAGGCTAAGCCCGGTGCGCCCTTCGATCTCGGCCATGGCGACATCGCTAAGCTCAACCCGCTTTACAGGTTGGGCCTGAAGCCTAACGAGGCGCTTGGCGAGGTCTTCCTCGGCGGTGTGAAGCTCTTTCAGATAGATCCAGGGCTCGTGGCCGCTTGTGTCCCGGATCAGCGATCCATCGGAAAGACATTCCCGCAGCGCCGGCAAAAGAGTGGTCTCGGGGACCTGGGTTGCGCCCGAGGTTTGGCCGATAAGCTGCTCTTCGGGAAAACCGGTGTGCCCTTCGCCTGTAAGTTCCAGAAGCGTGTGCCGAAGCGCGGCCCGTGCCCGCAGCGGCGAATCCTCGGGGATACCCAGACTCCGGGCGACACTATCGGCCGTGAGGAAGCCGATCCCCTGAATGTCGGTGGCGAGCCTGTACGGATTGTCCCGGATGAGGCGAAGGGCATCCTCGCCATAGGTCTTGTGGATGCGCATGGCACGGGCGGGCCCCAGTCCATGCTCCTGGAGGAAAACGATCAGTTCGCGGACCGTCTTCATCTGCATCCAGCTACTGCGAATCTGGCCGATCCGATCCTTGGTCAGCCCCTTGATCTGGCGCAGGTGGGAGGGACTCTGGTCGAGGATTTCGAGGGTCTTGTCGCCAAAAGCATCGACAATTCGCTTGGCATAGCCTGGCCCAAGGCCCTTGATCATGCCGCTTCCCAGAAACCGCTCGATCGCTTTGGCGGAGGTGGGTGGGAGACAGGTGATATGCTCGGCCTTGAACTGCTTGCCATGGCGGGGGTCGACGATCCAGTTCCCCCGGGCGCGAAGTTTCTCGCCCGGACAGACTGTTCCGGCGACGCCAACGACCACAACCGGTTCCTTATCTTGGGGAATAATCACCCGCAGAACGGCATAGCCGTTGGCGGCGTTGTGAAAGGTGACCCGGTCCACCATCCCGTCAATCTGTTCCTGACCCAGTTCCATAGCGGTGTATTGTAGGGCCGGGGGGACAGGATGGTTTTTCCCGGTTGGGGCCGCTTGGTTTTGAGGCAGGCTGCCCAGATGGAATGCACAAAATTGTTGCTCCCGGGCGCGAATGTTTTCGACGCAGAGGGAAGAAGGTGTCCCACAAAAGCCTTTATAAATACAGGGGAAACCAAGGTTTGAATCGGGCCAACGAGAAAGTGGCACGCTCTTTGCAGTTATGACATCGTGTTACCGATCCCCCAAACCCAAGGAGGATACCCAACAATCGTTATCATTTTCATGAAGCCAGAAAAGCCCCGGGCCGGGTATGATCCCAGCCCGGGTTGATTTATTTTTCGGGCGATGCCGGGTGCTGAGACGCAGCGGAAAACGGCGTCCCTTACCTTGACCTTGCCAAGTCATCAATGAAGAGATTGGGGGCCGGGGGTTGGTTCAACAATTTCCGCGCCAGGGCCAATCGCTTTGGACTACTCCAAATCCTTGCGCTGGTATTGCCAGACCTTGCGGCTTTGATCGAGAATTTGGGCATATTTCGGGTCGGCCGAAATATCCTTTTTCTCCAGCGGGTCGGAGTCGAGCTCAAATAGCTGCTCCTGTCTTGCGTGCCCTTCCTTGATCCCTTCGGGGGTCGGTTCCAGCCAGCGGATATATTTGAACCGTTCGGAACGAACGCCTTCGCTGGGCGGGATGTTCTTCATACCTGCATGGTGTTCATAAAAGAACCCCTGGCGCCAATCCATTGGGATATAGCGCTTGAGTAAGGGGACGAGGCTTTGCCCCTGCATCTCTTTAGGGATTTTCGCCCCTGCAAGGTCGAGAAGGGTCGGGGCGATGTCGGCATTGAGCACAATCGATTCGACGCGACAGCGGCTGGGGTCTTTGTCCCTAAGATCGGCAATCAAAAGAGGGACCCGGATCGATTCCTCGTACATGAACCATTTGTCGGCCAGCCCCCGGTCACCCAGCGCAAAACCGTTATCCGAGGTGAAGACCCTGTCTCTTATACACATCTCCGAGCCCACGAGACCAGAGA
>CAWUOD010000332.1:0-4429 GCA_963923115.1 uncultured Singulisphaera sp. | reverse complement strand
TTCCGAAGCAAGGGAGGCGCTGTGGGCCCAATTGGCTCAAGCTTGGAAAGGCGAGGGGAAAAGGGATTGGGCTGCACTCGCTTTTATTCATGATCTCTGGAAGGAATCGGGAGATTGGTCAAACGGGATTCCACAACCTTTTGGGTTGGTGGAAAACGATGGAGCCGACGGGAATCAAAGCCACCTCGAAAGGTGGCACGAGTCATTGTCACGGAGAGTTGGGAAACCGCCCCGTCCCCAAATTGAGGAAATGGTCCGGAATTGGCCCGGGGAAAAGGCGGGGAACGAACTTCAAAATTGGTTCCTGACCGCCCTGGTTTTGAATGCAATAAACCAAAAAGAATCGCAATTGGGGCTTACGGCTTTTCAGGCGGTCCATGACATCCTGCTTCGGGATTGTCCCGAAACCCCTGTTCGACTTCAGTGGCTTGCCTGGCTTGCGCTGGGCCGGATATTTGGCAATCCGGTCGCGGTGCTCGGCGGGGGAGAGCGCCTCCTGGTTCGGGTGCTTGAGGAGGGCATTCGGCCCGCGATGGAATGGCCCAAGCCCCTTGTCACCAAAAGCATGACCGACCAAGCGGGTCGTGGCACAGGATCGGGTCTCCATCAGGCGTTTAACGGCGTCATGGACTGGTTTGCCTCGTTTGGTTTTACGCCCGATTCGTGCCGTACCATGGCAATCGCGCAATGGACTTTCGCCTATGGTTTTGCCCGGATAGGCGATGGGGAAAAGGCGCGAGAACTTGGCGAGATCGCGCAAAAACACCTTTCCCGGGAGACATTGGGGGAATTGCTTTCTCGGGCATATGCATATCGGGTTTCCCAGGCGATCCTCGGCACACAGGCGTCAGGCCCCCTCGAATCGCCTTGGCTTCGCGAGGCAGCCTCGTTGGGGAAATGGTCGACATTCGCATTGGACTACCTCCGTGAAACCTCAAGAATATTGGAGCCACACCAGGCGGTTCGGGCTTTTCCGGCGGGTGATCCCTTGTCCCGAGTGCTGGATCCCCTGGGGCATCAGGTGGTGCTTGGTCGCATCTGTCGGGAATCCGCCCCGACGGACCCTGGACAGCCTGATGCCGAATCCCGATGGTCCGCCATTCTCGACCGGATTTTGCTGATACCTTCGGCGGATGCGGCACCATTGTTGGATGGGGCGGGGCGGTATCTTTTGGCGATTGCAAAACCTGGCGCCGTCTCCATGAGGATGGGCGCGAGGATTCTTGCCGGGGGAGTATTTTTTCAAAAAAACGATCCGGACATTCTCGAATGGATGACAAAATACCTTTGCCGCCCTCCGTTGGTGGGAGCATGGATCGGAGGGAAATCCCCCGGAATGGACAAAGGATTTTTCCAATTCATCACCAGGCAGGTTCCCCTTCTCCTCCAATTGGGCGAGCGTGGCATGGTCGAGGCCATGATTGCGGCGCTGAATCAGGGGGTAAGCGGATTGGAGTCGTGCGAAACAAAAAAACACGCGAGATTTTTGCTTGATTGCGCCGAAATTGGCATTTTGGACACCGACGACCAAAATAGGGCGGATTCAAAAATGTTGGCCCTGGAATCCCAAATCTTGTCCGAGGTTCAGGCCCTCAAGCATTTCAATCAGCAACGCAATGAGCCATGGCAGGCGCTTTGTCACAAAATAGTCGCTTATATCCAGGCATTACCCTTGGCCCGGGGCGCCTCCTATCGGGAAAAATTGGCGACCATACCGCGATGGGTTCAACCGATCCGCGACCATTTCGCGACCGCGCCGAAAGCTCGTGAGACTGTCAAAAGACTTTGCTATCAGCGCCATCAGGTGGAGTGGATCGAGGCGCTTGTTCTTGCAATCAGCGAGGCTTCGCCTTTGCGGGTTCCTGAATGGGTGATCAATGATGAAAAACTGATTCGTTCGCGGATCCGCAAGGATTTGGCCTGTTTGGAAAAAATCAACCCGATGTCGATGACCTATTCTCCCGGGAATCCGCAAACATGAACAAGGATTTGCCAAATAGTTTTCCAACAAAAAGAGATCAGGTGACCGCGGAGCAAGCCGAGGCCGCGAGGAGCCGTATTCTTGGGCTTCGTGATGTCCTCGCCGGACATTTCATCGCCAAGGACAGGATCCTTGATTTGATGATGATTGCCGCCGTTTCCCGCGAGCCGCTACTTTTGGTTGGGCCCCCTGGAACCGCAAAATCGGACCTGGTTGTCAAGTTTTGCCATGCTTTGGGTGTGGGAGGGGGCGACTACTTTGAGTACATGCTCACGCGATTTACCGAACCTTCGGAAATTCTAGGCCCGGTGGACATCAACGCTTTGAGGGAGGGGCACTACCTTCGTCGTGATGAGGGGAGGCTTACCCGGGCCAGGGTTGCTTTCCTCGATGAGATTTTCAAAGCGAATTCCGCCATCCTCAACCTTTTGCTAACGATTATTAACGAGCGAAAGTCCTATCAGGATGGAAAGCCGGTGGATGTGCCGCTTGAGGTTCTCTTTGGGGCGACAAATGAAATTCCCGAACAGGGGGAATTGCAGGCACTTAGTGACCGGTTTTCGCTCAAAGTGCTTTGCCAAAGCGTGCAGGAGGATCATTTCACCCAACTGGTAGACCTTGGTCTCAAGGCGGAAGGTTTTCGTTTGCGAGGCGTGACCCCCTGGGCGGACCAACGCTGTTCCCTGGAAGATTTTGCTGTCGCCAATCAATTTTTGGCGCAACAGTTCTCCTCCGAACGAACCAAGGGAACCGGAGCCCATCAAACCATTCTGAATGACCGGGAAACCTTTTTTCCTGCGGAACTATTCGGAGAATTCAAAAGGATTGTCCGGGCCATGCCCGTGGACTTTCGGGTAACGGTCAGCGATCGAAAGGTGATTCGGCTTTATCGGCTCATCAGGACCCGGGCTTGGTTGTTTCATGGAGGTTTGGTTAGGGCTGAGGATCTGGGTATTTTGGAGCATGCGGGGGACACGCTTTCCCAAATGGATACCCTTGCAAAAAAGATCCCCCTTTTGTTGGGAATGGATTAAAATCGGGGGATGATTCGGGTTTCCTTGTCATTTATTGTTGCAGTCGCCCCTTGGACTCTTATCGTAAATAGTGTGGCCGCTGGGGCCACACATGGAGGATATCAACCTATGCGTTCCCGTATGCTTTTGGGCGCGTTGGCTCTGGCCCTGTTTGTGGGTGCCGGATTTGCTGACAGTGCGCTCAAGTCCGGGCCTCAAGTGGGCAAAAGCCCTGGGGCCTTTAACCCCCTTCACGCGACTGGTCCTGATGAAGGCCAGAAGCGTTGTCTTGTCTGAAAGAACGGCGGCAATCCTGTCGCGATGATCTTCGCACGCGAGATCAACGGCAGCTTGACCAGTTTGGTCAAGAAAATTGATGAAGCCACCGTAAAGAACTCCGACTGCTCGATGGGCAGTTTTGTGGTGTTCCTCAACGATGAGGAAGGCTTCGAAAAGAAATTGAAAGAAATGGCTCAGAAAGAGGGAATCAAGGAGACCGTCCTTGCAATGGACAGTCCCGCAGGTCCCCGTGGTTATAACATTGCCAAGGACGCGGAAGTAACCGTAATCCTCTACAACAGGCGCAATGTTAAGACCAACATGGCGTTCAAAAAGGGTGAACTCAAGGAAGGCGATGTCGAAAAGATCGTCGCCGAATTGAAGGGCATTCTTCCTGCCAAGTAAGCAAGGGATATAGGGTCCCCGTTATTCGGGGGCCCTTCCTTTATATTGAATGCGTTTTCTTGTCGACCAAATCCTTTCTTTTACTGTTCAAAACAAATCCAATCTCCCCACACATCCCCGGCTTTGGAGTGTTTGGCAATTCCTTACCTGGATTTTAACGCGACGACACCCGTCGACCCCGCCCTACTCAATGCCATGTTGCCTTGGTTGGGAAAGGAATTCGGAAATCCCTCCAGCGATTATCCACAGGGCAAATCCGCCGCCGAAGCGCTCCAGCGAGCCCGCGCCCAATTGAATTCGTCCCTGGGCGGAGCGGGCGGTTCCGTCATTTTTACGGGTTGTGGAACCGAAGCGAACAACCTGGCCCTGTTGGGGATTTTTTTGCCACGATTGCGGGGTTTTGGAAAGATCAAAAGGCTTTTTGGCCGGCCGGGCCACCTGATAGTAAGTGCCATTGAACACCCGGCTACGATGAAAACAGCGCTATTCCTTCAGTCACTTGGTTTTGGCCTGACCGTTATCGATGTCGATTCCCAAGGGTTTGTCGATCCCCAAAGTGTGAAAAAGGCCATCCGCAAGGATACACTCATGGCGAGCATCATGCACGCCAACAACGAGATCGGGTCTATTCAGCCGATCTCGGATATCGCCAAAGTGCTTAAAGCCCGGGGAATCCTCTTTCACACCGACGCGGCGCAGACTGTGGGAAAACTGTCTCTTATACACATCTCCGAGCCCACGAGACCAGAGA
>CAWUOD010000331.1:0-4436 GCA_963923115.1 uncultured Singulisphaera sp. | reverse complement strand
GTGTTTTGCGGGAGCCTTTTGGGGGGCCGTGTGGCCGCCTGGTTTGGCATGGCCGCCTGGCTTGGCATGGCCCCCGGAGCCTTTTTGGCCATCGGCCGACCCCTCGGCTTTGGGATCCTCTTTCTTTTTGGCGAGTTCCTCTTCCGGGTCGGCATGGTGACAGATGCTCAAAACTTCATCGAGGGTAGTCAGGCCCTTCAGGGCTTTCAGGACCCCATCCTCCAAGAGGTTTTTCATTCCTGTGGCGCGTGCGGCCCGGCGAAGGTCCTGTGTTGGGGCGCCCTTGAAGGTCATTTCGCGGATTTTGTTGTTCATTCTGAGGAGTTCATAAATACCCCTTCGACCCCGGAATCCCGTGTTATTACAGTTTGAACAGCCACGGCCTTTCATGAATGTGGCGGTTTTGAGTTGCTCCTCGGTGATGCCCGCGGCGACGATTTCCTTGTGGGGAGGGTCGTAGGGGACCTTGCACTTGGGGCAAACGACGCGGACAAGGCGCTGGGCCATGATCGCGATAACGGAGCTGGCCACGAGGAAGGGCTGGACGCCAACATCCACGAGCCGGGTGATGGCGGAGGGGGCGTCGTTGGTATGAAGCGTCGAGAATACCAAGTGTCCGGTAAGGGATGCCTGGATTGCGATTTCGGCGGTTTCGTGGTCGCGGATTTCCCCGACGAGGATGATGTTGGGGGCTTGCCGGAGCATCGATCGGATGATTCGGGAGAAGTCGAGGCCGATGTTATGGCGTACTTCGCATTGGTTGATGCCGGGAAGGTAGTATTCGACAGGATCCTCGGCGGTGATGATTTTTTTGTCAGGCCGGTTTTGTTCGTTGAGGGCGGCGTATAGGGTGGTGGTTTTGCCCGAACCCGTCGGACCAGTCACAAGGAAAATACCGTTGGGGCGTTTGATGATGTTTTGAAAGCGTTGATAATCGTCCTCGGCGAAGCCCAGGTCACGGATGTTGACCGAGATGTTGCCACGGTCGAGGATACGCATGACGCAGGACTGCCCCTGGACGGTGGGGAGCATCGACACGCGCATGTCATATGGTTTGCCGTTGACGATGGTCTTGATTCGACCGTCCTGACAACGGCGTTTTTCGGCGATGTCGATATTTCCCATGATTTTTAGACGGGAAAGGATCGGGGACAGCATACGGCGGGGAGGGTTGTCCCGTTCGATAAGGACGCCGTCCACCCGGTATCGAATCCGGATCCTGTCGGCAAAAGGTTCTATGTGGATATCCGAGGCGCGGAGACCGATGGCTTCGGAGATGATGAGGTTGACGAGCTTGATGATGGGGGAGTCGGATTCTTCGGCCTGGCCTGCGGTACCAGCTGCTTCGGTTTCGGTAAAGTCGATCGCGGTGTCGGTGAACTCCGCCAGCATCGAGTCGACGGATTCCGTTTCTGATTGTCCGTAGTGGCGGTTGATCGCCTCGATGATTTGTTCCTTGGGGGCAAGAACGGGGATAATATCCTTGTTGAGAATGAACTGGAGTTTTGTGACCGTGTCGAAGTCGGTCGGATCGGACATCGAGATTTTGAGGTTGTTGCCTTCGATCGAGAGAGGGAAAACCAGGTTTTCCCGGGAGACCGATTCCGGAACCATTTCGACGATCGACTGGGGAATTGTTTTTTCCGAGAGATCGATAAACTCGAAATTCGAGTGCTCCGCGACCGCCTTCATCGCCTGTTCGGTTGAGCAGTACCCGAGTTTGACGAGCATCTCATGAAGTTTGGCGCCGGTCTGCGCCTGCATGGAGCGGGCTTCTTCAAGCTGGTCCGCGCTCAGGATGGAATCGCGGATGAGGAGGTCGGTGAAATCGCCGCGTGTCTTGGCCATGGTGATCGGTTTCCAAAGGGGCCAAATGGGATCGAAACGGCGGGATCGCCGCCCATGGGTTGGGAAGAAGGTCCTTTTGGCAGTATGGCAGATAGAAAGAGCAAGGCAAGGTCGTCTTGCAGGTTCCTTGCAATCTGATGCGATCCGTGGTTAGAATCGGCCGGACAGGAAGGTCCTCCCAATTGGATAAGGATGCGATTTTGGCGCCTTCAACCGAACAACGACCCCCGGGGAATCCCCGCCGGGTAGCCCTTTTGGGATCGACCGGGTCGATCGGCCTAAGCACTCTGGATGTGGTTTCCCATTTTCCGGACCGTCTCGTTTTTACGGGATTATCGGCCCATTCCCGTGTTGATGACCTGTTGGAGCAGGCAAGAAGGGTGCGTCCAGAGTGGATCGCCATCACAGACATCGCCGCGGCGGAGGCGGTGGATCGATCGAAAATACCCCAGGGAGTGGAATTGGTTGTTGGTCCAGAGGCGCTGGCCCGGAAAGTTGCGGGCGATGATGTGGATGTGGTTGTGACCGCGATTGTGGGGGCGGCAGGTTTATTGGGGACCTGGGCAGCGCTCGAGGCCGGCAAGGACATTGCGGTTGCCAACAAGGAAACCCTGGTGATGGCCGGGCCACTTGTCATGGATCTGGCCCGCAAGCGCGGCGCGAAGATCATGCCCGTCGACAGCGAGCATAGCGCGCTTTTCCAGGCGCTTTGCTCGGGCAAGTCAGAACAGGTCAGGCGCCTGGTCCTGACAGGGAGTGGCGGGCCTTTTCGGGGGAAAAAACGCGCCGAATTGGAGTCGGTGACGACCGAGCAGGCCCTGAAGCATCCGACCTGGAAGATGGGGCCGAAAATCACGATCGACTCGGCCACCCTGATGAACAAGGCTCTTGAGGTGATCGAGGCGCGGTGGTTGTTTGATATGCCCGCCGAAAAACTGGATGTGATGATTCACCCGGAAAGCGTGGTTCACTCGCTTGTGGAGTTTGAAGACGGGTCGATCATGGCCCAGGCGTCCCCACCCGATATGAGGCTGCCCATTCAGCTGGCTTTATTGTGGCCGGAGAGGCCCAATGGCCCAACCCGAAGGCTCGATTGGACGGGAGCTTTCGCGTGGCGGTTTGAGCCGCCGGATACGGATAATTTTCCGGCCCTAAGATTAGGATTTGAGGTTGCCCGGAAGGGTGGTACGGCCGGTGCGGTGCTAAACGCCGCCAACGAGGAAGCCGTCGGTCGTTTTCTTCGGGGCGAACTTGCTTTCCTGGACATAGCCCAAGCTACCGGGCAGGTTTTGGCAAGCCATGATTTTTCAGCGCATCCGGATTTGGGCGAACTGGCCCGGTTGGATGGGTGGGCCAGGCGGGAGGTGGGTCGGTGGAAATAAACAACGGCGAATCGGGAAGTCAGGACCAGACAGAAATTCCATCGGTTGGTCCCCAGGCGCCCCAAGCCCCCGGTCCTGGACCGATTGAATGGTTCCGATCCAACCTGGTTTACTTCATCATCCTTGGCATGATTGTGGTCATGGTTTACACCAATTTTGGTGTGCCGGGCCTTGTGAAGGCTGGAATGGTGGCACTTGGCCTTGGCCTTGTGATTTTTATCCACGAACTGGGACACTTCCTGGCCGCGAAATGGTGCGGGGTCCAGGTTCGGGTGTTCAGTATTGGATTTGGTCCGGCCCTTCCCGGTTGCTCGTTTGAGATCGGCGAGACCCGATATATGATCGGCGCGCTCCCTTTGGGGGGCTTCGTCCAGATGTTGGGGGAGGGTAGCGAGAACGGCGAAACGGAAGTCGGTGAGGATTCACCAAGGTCGTTCAAGAAAAAGAATGTTGGCCAGAGGATGTTGATCATGTCCGCGGGCGTGATCATGAACATCATCCTTGGGATGGCGTGTTTTATCATTGTGTTTCGCGCCCATGGCGTTCACCGGGTTGTGGGAGGGATCTGGCAGACGGATGCGGGATCTCCGGCTTGGGAGGCCGGGCTTCCATCGGGTGGAAAAATCACAAAACTTGGCACGATATCCAACCCTTCGTTTGATGATGTGAAAATCGAGACCATTTTGGCAGGTCGGGGCAACCAAATGCATTTGGTTGTGGAAAGGCCCGGTGAGGCGGCCCCGATGGAGGTTGATTTGGAGCCAAGGCGTGGGCCGGGGGATACGCTGCCGGCACTTGGTTTAAGTCCTCCACATGGCCTCAAGCTCAGGCCAAAACCGCCTGTCAACATTCGGGCGAAACTTTGGCGCGAAGGTAGCCCGGCCCAATTCGCCCGGGAGATTCCGTTTATCCCGGGAGACCAGCTATTGTCTTGGAAAACCGAAGGGAATGAATGGACAAAATTATCGCCGGGACGGACGGGATGGGGTGAGTTGGTAAAAGCGTTTGAGTCCAATTCGGACAAAACGATCTCCTGCAAAGTCAAAGACGCCAAGGGTGTGGAGCGGGAGGAGAAAGTTGGGCCTGTGAGTGCGGATTGGGGGGAAACGGTGGTGGCCACAACGGCTTCCCAGGAGGGCGATATTCTTGCCCTGAGTCCGTTGTCCACTTCGGCAGATTCAGAATCCGACAAGGTGAATTCAAAAA